>NZ_JAOEEE010000040.1:0-42334 GCF_029837675.1 Pseudomonas sp. GD04015
ACCCCCATCCGAGCAATCGGGTGGGGGTTTGGGCTTTTATGGGACCGGGAAAATGCTTATTTCTCTGCGTGTTGGCGGCAAATCAGTGGTGCCAACTTTCTAGGCAGTAGCGAGTTGCATCGTTATGATGCCTGCCTCTTTGCTTGGGCCTTACTTCGATGCGTGATGTGCTGCGGCTACTGCAGGATGGCGAGTACCACTCCGGCGAGGCGATTGGCTCTGTGCTGGGGGTCAGCCGTGCCGCGGTGTGGAAGCGCCTGCAGTCGCTCGAGTCCGAGCTAGGTCTGGTTATCCATCGGGTCCGTGGTCGTGGCTACCGTCTGCAGGCGCCAATCTCTCTGCTCGACTGTGCGCGTCTGGAAGATGACTGCTGCGACGCCGGTTGGGCCTTCGTCTGCTTCGAATCGATCGACTCCACCAATGCCGAGGTGCTGCGCCGCCTAGCTGCCAACGATCCTGCGCCGTTGCTGATTGTGGCGGAAAAGCAGGACGGCGGCCGTGGAAGGCGAGGGCGTTCCTGGGTCAGTCCCTGTGCCTCTAATCTCTACTACAGCCTTGGGCTGCGCCTGGAGGGCGGTAGTTTCCCTCTGGAAGGTCTGAGTCTGACGGTGGGCCTTGCGGTGTTGCGTACCCTGGAGGAGGCCGGTTGCACGGGGAGTGGGCTGAAGTGGCCCAATGATCTGCTGGTCGGAGGACGCAAGATCGCCGGTATTCTCCTGGAGCTGGCGGGGGATCCTTCGGACGACTGCCAGGTGGTCATAGGGATCGGCGTGAACGTGAATATGCTGCCGGGTGGCTCGATCGCGATCGACCAGCCCTGGACCTCGCTGCGCGAGCAGACTGGGCGACTGCAGGATCGTACTGCGGTTGCATTGAGTCTTGGGCGCTGGTTACGCCATTACCTGGCTCTGCACGCTACGGGGGGATTCGCCTCGCTGCAGGCCGAATGGCAGGCTGCACATCTTTGGCAGGAGCGACCGGTTAGCCTGCAGGCAGGCGCGCAGCGCATCGATGGCAAGGTGCTGGGTGTCGACCGCGCCGGTGCTCTGCGCCTGGAGGTGGAGGGAGAGGAGCGGCAGTTCAGTGGCGGTGAGATTAGCCTGAGGTTGCGTGATGATTCTTGAACTGGACTGTGGCAATAGCCTGATCAAGTGGCGGGTGCTCGGAGATATGCCCTGGCGCAGCCTGTTCGGCGGCGTGGTGGAGTCCGACGAGGCGCTATTGCAGGCGCTTCGCGGTTTGAGCGAGCTGTCGTTGCGTGGTGGTCGCTTGGTCAGTGTGCGCAGTGATGCTGAAACCACGGCACTCATTGCCGCACTCGAGTCCGAGTTCGGTCTGGCGATGCAGTATGCGTCTCCGCAGCAAGTCCTCTCGGGTGTCAGCAATGGCTACCAGGACTACGAGCGCCTGGGGCTGGATCGCTGGCTGGCGGTTGTCGGCGCCTATCAGTTGGCCCGTGGCGCCTGCCTGGTGCTAGATCTCGGTACGGCGGTGACATCCGACCTGGTCGACCAGGCTGGGCGCCATTTGGGCGGATATATTTGCCCCGGGCTGCCGCTGATGCGCAGCCAGTTGCGCACTCATACCCGTCGCATCCGTTACGACGACACCGCTGCCGAACAGGCTCAGCTCAGTCTCGATCCCGGCCGCTCCACGGCTGAAGCGGTGGAGCGCGGTTGCACCTTGATGTTGCGGGGCTTCGTGCTCACCCAGCTGGAGCTGGCGCGCGAGCGACTGGGCGAGACATTCACCATCTTTCTTACGGGCGGTGATGCCGGCCTGGTTCACGAAGTGCTTCCGCAGGCTCAGCTGGTCTCCGATCTCGTATTCGTCGGTCTGGCCGAGGCCTGTCCGCTACCTGGGGAGTGAGCATGCGCTGGTTCTTTCTTCTTCTGTTGGTTCTGAACCTTTTCTATTACGTGTGGCATCAGCAGCAGGCGCCGTTGCGTGCCAAGGCGGTTGAGCCAATGGAGATGTACCGGGGGGCTCAGCAGGGCATTCGCTTGCTGGACGCATCGGATCGGGCCATGGTCAGGCCGGAGCTTGCGAGGCCGTCGGCTGTCGCGGGCGATGAAACCTGTCTGTTTCTCGGCAGTTTCCAGCAGGAGGGCGCAGCTCGCCAGGTCGAGCAGCGCCTTATCGCCCTGGATATAGAGACAGAGGTGCGCTCGGTGGATGCGGCGGCGGGGCTCGACTACTGGGTCTACCTCGCGCCGCTTGCTTCGCGACAGGCTTCGTTGCGACAGCTGAAAGAGCTGCAGGCTCGCAAGATCGACAGCTACATCATTACCCAAGGGGACCTGGCCAATGGCATTTCCCTTGGGATCTTTCCCCGTAACGACTCTGCCGAAAGCGTGATGCAGCGCCTGCGTGACGCCGGCTACGAGCCGATGTTGCGCGAGCTGCCTCGCGCCCAGCGCAGCTTCTGGGTGCGCATCGCGCCCGAGAGTCGCCGTCTGGCCGACGATGCTCTGCAGCAACTGGCTTCCGACTTCAAGGATCTACAGCATCAAATAATGCCGTGCGAAAGCGTTGCATCTACCCAGTAGTTTGCATAGAATAGCGCCCGCTTTGCGGGGGAGTCTTCGCAGAGTGGCTGTTGGAAATAGCTAACCTCAAGTTTTTATTGAGAAATTGCTTGACAGCTAGGTGGCAGTAGTTAAAATGCCGCCCACTTTGGAGGGGTTCCCGAGCGGCCAAAGGGATCAGACTGTAAATCTGACGTCATAGACTTCGAAGGTTCGAATCCTTCCCCCTCCACCAGATCAAGCGTGAGCCGCAAGCTCCGCGGGCATAGTTTAGTGGTAGAACCTCAGCCTTCCAAGCTGATGATGCGGGTTCGATTCCCGCTGCCCGCTCCAAGTTTGCTGTTTGTGCAAAGTGTTTCGCTCATGTAGCTCAGCTGGTAGAGCACACCCTTGGTAAGGGTGAGGTCAGCGGTTCGAATCCGCTCATGAGCTCCACTTCGACAAAGGCAGATATGCAGATATCTGCCTTTGTTTTAATGGCAGTGTCAGTTCTCAATTCCTTGTTCGGAGACGGGTCAGATGGCTAAGGAAAAATTTGAACGTAACAAACCGCACGTCAACGTTGGCACCATCGGTCACGTTGACCACGGTAAGACCACTCTGACCGCTGCTCTGACTCGCGTCTGCTCCGAAGTATTCGGTTCCGCTCGTGTCGACTTCGACAAGATCGACTCCGCTCCGGAAGAGAAGGCTCGTGGTATCACCATCAACACCGCGCACGTGGAGTACGACTCCAACATTCGCCACTACGCGCACGTTGACTGCCCGGGTCACGCCGACTATGTGAAGAACATGATCACCGGTGCTGCCCAGATGGACGGCGCGATCCTGGTTTGCTCGGCCGCTGATGGTCCGATGCCGCAAACCCGCGAGCACATCCTGCTGTCCCGTCAGGTGGGCGTTCCCTACATCGTCGTGTTCCTGAACAAGGCTGACATGGTTGACGACGCCGAGCTGCTGGAACTGGTCGAGATGGAAGTTCGCGACCTGCTGAGCACCTACGATTTCCCGGGTGACGACACTCCGATCATCATCGGCTCCGCGCTGATGGCTCTGAACGGCGAAGACACCAACGAAATGGGTACCACCGCCGTCAAGAAGCTGGTCGAGACCCTGGACTCCTACATTCCGGAGCCGGTGCGTGCCATCGACATGCCGTTCCTGATGCCGATCGAAGACGTGTTCTCGATCTCCGGTCGCGGTACCGTGGTAACCGGTCGTGTCGAGCGCGGTATCGTCCGTATCCAGGAAGAAATCGAGATCGTTGGTCTGCGTGCTACCACCAAGACCACCTGCACCGGCGTTGAAATGTTCCGCAAGCTGCTCGACGAAGGTCGTGCTGGCGAGAACTGCGGCGTGCTGCTGCGCGGCACCAAGCGTGATGAAGTCGAGCGTGGTCAGGTTCTGGCCAAGCCGGGCACCATCAAGCCGCACACCAAGTTCGAAGCCGAAGTGTACGTGCTGTCCAAGGAAGAAGGTGGTCGTCACACCCCGTTCTTCAAGGGCTACCGTCCGCAGTTCTACTTCCGTACCACTGACGTGACCGGTTCGTGCGAACTGCCGGAAGGCGTCGAGATGGTAATGCCGGGCGACAACATCAAGATGGTTGTCACCCTGATCAAGCCGATCGCCATGGACGACGGTCTGCGTTTCGCGATTCGCGAAGGCGGCCGTACCGTTGGCGCCGGTGTAGTTGCCAAGGTCATCGAGTAATCGATTGATCTATCTCGGTAAGGCCGGCATAATGGTCGGCCTTACTTCGATTTAGGCCAGTAGCTCAATTGGCAGAGCGGCGGTCTCCAAAACCGCAGGTTGGGGGTTCGATTCCCTCCTGGCCTGCCAGATTCCTGATTAGAAGTGGATCTGGCGTTTCTTTCGACAGGGTTTTCTCATGAATGCCAAAGCTGAAGCTCAGAACTCCCGCTTTGATGCGCTGAAGTGGCTCATTGCTGCCGCTCTGGTCGTCGCGGGTGTTGTCGGCAATCAGTATTTCTCGGCTGAACCGCTCCTGTATCGCGTGCTGGCTCTGCTGGCTCTGGCTGTTGCGGTCGGTTTTGTCGCGTTGCAGACCGCGAAAGGTCAGGCGTTCTTTGCTCTGGCAAAAGAAGCGCGCATCGAGATTCGCAAGGTCGTATGGCCGACTCGTCAGGAGACCACCCAGACCACGTTGATCGTGGTGGCCGTGGTGCTGGTCATGTCGCTGGTCCTTTGGGGCTTGGATAGCCTGTTGGGTTGGCTTGTTTCGTTGATTGTCGGTTAAGGGTGTCCCGTGGCTAAGCGTTGGTACGTCGTGCATGCTTACTCGGGCTACGAGAAGCATGTCATGCGCTCTCTGGTCGAGCGCGTCAAGCTGGCTGGCATGGAAGACGAGTTCGGCGAGATTCTGGTTCCCACCGAGGAAGTGGTGGAAATGCGTAACGGCCAGAAGCGCAAGAGCGAGCGCAAGTTCTTCCCCGGCTACGTGCTGGTCCAGATGGAAATGAACGAAGCGACCTGGCACTTGATCAAGGATACGCCGCGCGTCATGGGCTTCATTGGTGGTACCGCCGACAAGCCGGCGCCGATCACCGAGAAAGAGGCTGATGCCATCCTGCGTCGCGTTGCCGACAGCGGCGACAAGCCGAAGCCGAAGACCCTGTTCGAGCCGGGCGAGACCGTTCGTGTCATCGACGGGCCGTTCGCCGACTTCAATGGCGTCGTCGAAGAAGTTAACTACGAAAAGAGCCGGATCCAGGTCGCGGTGCTCATTTTCGGTCGCTCCACGCCGGTGGAGCTGGAGTTCAGTCAGGTCGAGAAGGCATAACTGGACAATGCATCCCGTACCCCGCAGCCAATGGCTGCGGGGTTTTGTCGTCATTGGGATAAATGCGTATTAACCGGGGAGCCTCGTTGAGGCGTCTGACCCGATATTGGAGTAGCTCATGGCTAAGAAGATTCAGGCTTACATCAAGCTGCAAGTGAAGGCCGGCCAGGCCAACCCGTCGCCGCCCGTCGGTCCCGCTCTGGGCCAGCACGGCGTGAACATCATGGAATTCTGCAAGGCGTTCAACGCCAAGACCCAGGGCATGGAGCCCGGTCTGCCGACTCCCGTGATCATCACCGTCTACAGCGACCGCAGCTTCACCTTTGAAACCAAAAGCACCCCGGCTTCGGTGCTGCTGAAGAAGGCCGCTGGCCTGACCAGCGGTTCCGCTCGTCCGAACACCGTCAAAGTGGGCACTGTTACCCGTGCTCAGCTGGAAGAGATCGCCAAGACCAAGCAGGCCGATCTGACCGCAGCTGACCTGGATGCGGCCGTGCGTACCATCGCCGGCTCCGCGCGTAGCATGGGCCTCAACGTGGAGGGTGTGTAATGGCTAAGCTGACCAAGCGCCAGAAGGCTATCGCCGAGAAAGTAGAAGCCGGCAAGGCCTACAACTTCGAAGAGGCCGCCAAGCTGCTGGCCGAGCTGTCCACCGTCAAGTTCACCGAGTCCTTCGACGTCTCCGTGAACCTGGGTGTCGACCCGCGTAAATCCGACCAGGTCGTGCGTGGCGCCACCGTGCTGCCGAACGGCACTGGCAAGACCGTCCGCGTTGCCGTGTTCACCCAGGGCCCGGGCGCCGAAGCCGCTCTGGCTGCCGGTGCCGACAAGGTCGGTATGGACGACCTGGCTGCCGAAATGAAAGCCGGCGACCTGAACTACGACGTGGTCATCGCCTCCCCGGATGCCATGCGTGTCGTCGGCCAGCTGGGCCAGGTACTGGGCCCGCGCGGCCTGATGCCGAACCCGAAAGTCGGCACCGTGACTCCGGACGTGGCTACCGCCGTGAAGAACGCCAAGGCCGGTCAGGTACGTTTCCGTACCGACAAGAACGGCATCATCCACACCTCCGTTGGCAAGATCGGCTTCGAAGCCGCCGCGCTGAAGCAGAACGTGGAAGCCCTGCTGGCTGACCTGAAGCGCCTGAAGCCGTCGACCTCCAAAGGTATCTACGTCAAGCGCGTGACCCTGAGCACCACCATGGGTCCGGGTCTGGTGATCGATCAGGCTTCTCTGGAAGCGTAAGTGACATGGCCGGCGGACTCGTCCGCCGGTCTCGAAAGATTGGGGTCCCTGCCTGGCGGGGGCTATCCAAGACCGTAGGTGGCGCAAGCCTTAAACCCTGGAGAGCGATCTCCTGAACCTACGCAGATGGTGCTCCCGATTCGTACCGAATCAGACACCAAAACGACGTCGGGCTCCGGCCTGACGAAACGGTAAATCCAGGAGTAAACCCGTGGCAATTAAACTCGAAGACAAGAAGGCCATCGTCGCTGAAGTCAACGAGGCTGCCAAAGCCGGTCTGTCCGCTGTCGTGGCTGATGCCCGTGGCGTGACCGTCGGCGCAATGACCGGACTCCGTAAAGAGGCCCGCGAAGCTGGTGTGTACGTGAAAGTCGTGCGTAACACCCTGCTCAAGCGCGCCGTTGAAGGCACTCAGTTCGACGTGCTCAGCGACGTGTTCAAAGGCCCGACCCTCATCGCTTTCTCCAACGAACATCCGGGCGCTGCCGCCCGTATCTTCAAGGATTTTGCCAAGGGTCAGGACAAGTTCGAGATCAAGGCAGCTGCGTTCGAGGGCAAGTTCCTCGCAGCAAACCAGATCGACGTACTGGCAACTCTGCCGACCCGTGACGAGGGCATCGCGCAGCTGATGAGCGTTATTCAAGGCGCCACCAGCAAGCTCGCTCGCACCCTGGCAGCTATTCGCGACCAGAAAGAAGCTGCTGCTGCCTGAGGCGGCGTAGGTACTTTCGAAATCACATGTTTAATTTGATGGCTGCGTAGGCTGTCACCCCAATACAGGAATTCATAGTCATGTCTCTGACTAACGAGCAAATCATCGAAGCGATCGGCCAGAAATCCGTTGTGGAAATCGTCGAGCTGATCAAGGCGATGGAAGAAACCTTCGGCGTTACCGCTGCTGCCGCTACCGTCGCTGCTGCTGGCCCGGCCGCTGCCGCTGCCGAAGAGCAGACCGAGTTCACCATCATGCTGACCGAAGCCGGCGACAAGAAAGTGAACGTGATCAAGGTCGTTCGCGAACTGACCGGTCTGGGTCTGAAAGAAGCCAAGGCAGTGGTTGACGGCGCTCCGGCTCCGGTCAAGGAAGGCGCTTCGAAAGAAGAAGCCGAAGCTGCCAAGAAGGCCCTGGAAGAAGCTGGCGCCAAAGTCGAGCTCAAGTAAGCGACGACCTTGCGTCTACAGCCCGAGCGTTGAGCGAAAGGCTGATGGCTGGTGGCTGATGCCACCGGCCTTTTTCCGTTATGGGCAGCGGGCCGGAAGGTCACTGTCCATGGCGTGAAAACCCCGCCCGAGGGCGGCGCAAACCACAGGGTTTGCACGATTTTCTGGCCCTTGCCGTCGGCAGAGGCCAAACAAGCAGGTGACCAAGCTGGGGAACGCTGATGGCTTACTCATACACTGAGAAAAAACGTATCCGCAAGGACTTTAGCAAGTTGCCGGACGTGATGGATGTGCCGTATCTCCTGGCCATCCAGTTGGATTCGTACCGCGAATTCCTGCAGGCGGGAGCAAGCAAGGAGCAGTTCCGCGACGTTGGCCTGCATGCGGCCTTCAAGTCCGTATTCCCGATCATCAGCTACTCCGGCAACGCCGCTCTGGAGTACGTCGGCTATCGCCTGGGCGAGCCTGCGTTCGACGTCAAGGAGTGCGTGCTGCGTGGCGTGACCTTCGCCGTGCCGCTGCGGGTCAAAGTCCGTCTGATCATCTTCGACAAAGAATCGTCGAACAAAGCGATCAAGGACATCAAAGAGCAAGAAGTGTACATGGGCGAAATTCCGCTCATGACCGAGAACGGTACCTTCATCATCAACGGTACCGAGCGTGTGATCGTTTCCCAGCTGCACCGCTCCCCGGGCGTGTTCTTCGACCACGACCGTGGCAAGACCCACAGCTCCGGCAAGCTGCTGTACTCCGCTCGCATCATTCCCTACCGCGGCTCCTGGCTGGACTTCGAGTTCGATCCGAAGGACGCCGTGTTCGTCCGTATCGACCGTCGCCGCAAGCTGCCGGCTTCCGTCCTGCTGCGCGCCCTGGGCTACAGCACCGAGGAAGTGCTGGACGCCTTCTATGACACCAACGTCTACCACGTGAAGGGCGAGACCCTGAACCTGGAACTGGTGCCGCAGCGTCTGCGTGGCGAGATCGCCGCGTTCGACATCAAGGACGAGAAGGGCAAGGTCATCGTCGAGCAGGGCCGCCGTATCACCGCGCGCCACATCAACCAGATCGACAAGGCCGGCATCAAAGAGCTGGAAGTGCCGCTCGACTACCTGCTGGGTCGCACCACCGCCAAGGCCATCGTTCATCCGGCCACCGGCGAGATCGTTGCCGAGTGCAACTCCGAGCTGACCACCGACCTGCTGGCGAAGATCGTCAAGGCCCAGGTCGTCCGCATCGAGACCCTGTACACCAACGACATCGACTGCGGTCCGTTCATCTCCGACACGCTGAAGATCGACTCCACCGGCAACCAGCTGGAAGCCCTGGTCGAGATCTACCGCATGATGCGTCCTGGCGAGCCGCCAACCAAGGATGCCGCCGAGACCCTGTTCAACAACCTGTTCTTCAGCGCCGAGCGTTACGACCTGTCCGCCGTCGGCCGCATGAAGTTCAACCGTCGTATCGGTCGCACCGAGATCGAAGGCTCTGGCGTTCTGTCGAAAGAAGACATCGTCGACGTGCTGAAGACCCTGGTCGACATTCGTAACGGCAAGGGCATCGTCGACGACATCGACCACCTGGGTAACCGCCGCGTCCGTTGCGTCGGCGAGATGGCCGAGAATCAGTTCCGCGTCGGTCTGGTCCGCGTCGAGCGCGCGGTCAAAGAACGTTTGTCCATGGCCGAAAGCGAAGGCCTGATGCCGCAGGACCTGATCAACGCCAAGCCGGTCGCGGCGGCGGTGAAGGAGTTCTTCGGTTCCAGCCAGCTTTCCCAGTTCATGGACCAGAACAACCCGCTCTCCGAGATCACCCACAAGCGCCGCGTCTCCGCACTCGGCCCGGGCGGTCTGACCCGTGAGCGCGCCGGCTTCGAAGTCCGCGACGTACACCCGACCCACTATGGCCGCGTGTGCCCGATCGAGACTCCTGAAGGTCCGAACATCGGTCTGATCAACTCTCTGGCCGCCTATGCCCGCACCAACCAGTACGGCTTCCTGGAAAGCCCGTACCGCGTGGTGAAGGACACCAAGGTCACCGACGAGATCGTGTTCCTGTCCGCCATCGAAGAGGCCGATCACGTGATCGCCCAGGCTTCGGCGACCATGAACGCCAAAGGCCAGCTGGTTGATGAACTGGTGGCCGTGCGTCACCTGAACGAGTTCACCGTCAAGGCGCCGGAAGACGTCACCCTGATGGACGTGTCGCCGAAGCAGGTCGTTTCCGTCGCTGCCTCGCTGATTCCGTTCCTCGAGCACGACGACGCCAACCGCGCACTCATGGGTTCGAACATGCAGCGTCAGGCCGTGCCGACCCTGCGCGCCGACAAGCCGCTGGTCGGTACCGGCATGGAGCGCAACGTCGCCCGTGACTCCGGTGTCTGCGTCGTGGCTCGCCGTGGCGGCGTGATCGACTCCGTCGATGCCAGCCGTATCGTGGTCCGCGTAGCCGACGATGAAGTCGAAACCGGTGAAGCCGGTGTCGACATCTACAACCTGACCAAGTACACCCGCTCCAACCAGAACACCTGCATCAACCAGCGTCCGCTGGTGAGCAAGGGTGACAAGGTTTCGCGCGGCGACATCATGGCCGACGGTCCGTCCACCGACATGGGTGAGCTGGCGCTGGGTCAGAACATGCGCGTCGCGTTCATGCCGTGGAACGGCTTCAACTTCGAAGACTCCATCTGCCTGTCCGAGCGCGTGGTCCAGGAAGACCGCTTCACCACGATCCACATCCAGGAACTGACCTGTGTGGCCCGTGACACCAAGCTTGGCCCAGAGGAAATCACCGCGGACATCCCGAACGTGGGTGAGGCCGCGCTGAACAAGCTGGACGAAGCCGGTATCGTCTACGTCGGCGCCGAAGTGCTGGCTGGCGACATTCTGGTCGGCAAGGTTACCCCGAAGGGCGAGACCCAGCTGACTCCGGAAGAGAAGCTGCTGCGTGCGATCTTCGGTGAGAAGGCGTCCGACGTTAAAGACACCTCCCTGCGCGTGCCGACCGGCACCAAGGGTACCGTCATCGACGTACAGGTCTTCACCCGTGACGGCGTCGAGCGCGACAGCCGTGCCCTGGCCATCGAGAAGCAGCAGCTCGACGAGATCCGCAAGGACCTGAACGAAGAGTTCCGCATCGTCGAAGGCGCCACCTTCGAGCGTCTGCGTTCCGCCCTGGTGGGTGCCAAGGCCGAAGGCGGTGCTGGCCTGAAGAAAGGCGCTGTCATTGATGACGCCTACCTCGACGGTCTGGAGCGCGGTCAGTGGTTCAAACTGCGCATGGCCGACGATGCTCTCAACGAGCAGCTGGAGAAGGCCCAGGCCTACATCAGCGACCGTCGCCAGCTGCTGGACGACAAGTTCGAAGACAAGAAGCGCAAGCTGCAGCAGGGCGACGACCTGGCGCCGGGCGTACTGAAGATCGTCAAGGTCTACCTCGCCATCAAGCGTCGTATTCAGCCGGGCGACAAGATGGCCGGCCGCCACGGTAACAAGGGTGTGGTCTCGGTGATCATGCCGGTCGAAGACATGCCACACGATGCCAATGGCACTCCGGTGGATATCGTCCTCAACCCGCTGGGCGTACCGTCGCGTATGAACGTCGGTCAGATCCTCGAAACCCACCTGGGCCTGGCGGCCAAGGGCCTGGGCGAGAAGATCAACCGCATGCTCGAAGAGCAGCGCAAGATCGCCGAACTGCGCAAGTTCCTCAACGAGATCTACAACGAGATCGGTGGTCGCCAGGAAAGCCTGAACGAGTTCTCGGACACCGAGATCCTCGAGCTGGCGAAGAACCTGAAAGGCGGCGTGCCGATGGCTACCGCCGTGTTCGACGGCGCCAAGGAAACCGAGATCAAGGCCATGCTGAAGCTGGCCGATCTGCCGGAAAGCGGCCAGATGCGCCTGACCGACGGCCGTACCGGTAACCAGTTCGAGCGTCCGACCACCGTCGGCTACATGTACATGCTCAAGCTGAACCACCTGGTCGACGACAAGATGCACGCACGTTCCACCGGTTCCTACAGCCTGGTTACCCAGCAGCCGCTGGGTGGTAAGGCACAGTTCGGTGGTCAGCGCTTCGGTGAGATGGAGGTCTGGGCGCTGGAAGCCTATGGCGCTGCCTACACCCTGCAGGAAATGCTGACCGTGAAGTCGGACGACGTGAACGGCCGGACCAAGATGTACAAGAACATCGTGGACGGCGATCACCGCATGGAGGCCGGCATGCCCGAGTCCTTCAACGTGTTGATCAAAGAGATCCGCTCGCTCGGTATCGACATCGAACTGGAAACCGAATAACACGCCTTGCTGCGGCCGCACCGTCGGCCGCAGCAGGTCCGTGAGGAGGAAAGGCCTTGAAAGACTTGCTGAATTTGTTGAAAAACCAGGGTCAGGTTGAAGAGTTCGATGCGATCCGTATCGGTCTGGCTTCGCCTGAGATGATCCGTTCCTGGTCTTTCGGTGAAGTGAAAAAACCGGAAACCATCAACTACCGTACCTTCAAGCCCGAGCGTGACGGCCTGTTCTGCGCCAAGATCTTTGGCCCGGTCAAGGACTACGAGTGCCTGTGCGGCAAGTACAAGCGCCTCAAGCACCGCGGCGTGATCTGCGAGAAGTGCGGCGTGGAAGTGGCCCTGGCCAAGGTCCGTCGTGAGCGCATGGCGCACATCGAACTGGCTTCGCCGGTCGCCCACATCTGGTTCCTAAAGTCCCTGCCGTCCCGTATCGGCCTGCTGCTGGACATGACCCTGCGTGACATCGAGCGCGTGCTCTATTTCGAGAGCTACGTGGTGATCGATCCGGGCATGACCACCCTGGAGAAGGGCCAGCTGCTGAACGACGAGCAGTACTTCGAAGCCCTCGAAGAGTTCGGTGACGACTTCGACGCGCGCATGGGCGCCGAGGCCGTTCGCGAGCTGCTCAACGCCATCGACCTGGATCATGAGATCGGCCGCCTGCGCGAAGAGATTCCGCAGACCAACTCCGAGACCAAGATCAAGAAGCTGTCCAAGCGTCTGAAGCTGATGGAAGCCTTCAAGGACTCCGGCAACCACCCGGAGTGGATGGTCCTGACCGTTCTGCCGGTACTGCCGCCGGACCTGCGTCCGCTGGTTCCGCTGGATGGCGGCCGCTTCGCGACCTCGGATCTGAACGATCTGTATCGCCGCGTGATCAACCGTAACAACCGTCTGAAGCGCCTGCTCGACCTGGCCGCGCCGGACATCATCGTGCGCAACGAAAAGCGCATGCTGCAGGAAGCGGTCGACGCCCTGCTCGACAACGGCCGTCGCGGTCGCGCCATCACCGGCTCGAACAAGCGTCCGCTGAAGTCCCTGGCCGACATGATCAAAGGTAAGCAAGGTCGCTTCCGTCAGAACCTGCTCGGTAAGCGCGTGGACTACTCCGGTCGTTCCGTGATCACCGTGGGCCCGACCCTGCGCCTGCACCAGTGCGGTCTGCCGAAGAAGATGGCCCTCGAGCTGTTCAAACCGTTCATCTTCGGCAAGCTCGAAGCCCGCGGCATGGCCACCACCATCAAGGCGGCCAAGAAGATGGTCGAGCGCGAACTGCCCGAGGTCTGGGACGTTCTCGCCGAGGTCATCCGCGAACATCCCGTGCTGCTCAACCGCGCACCGACCCTGCACCGTCTGGGCATCCAGGCGTTCGAACCGGTTCTGATCGAAGGTAAAGCCATCCAGCTGCACCCGCTGGTCTGCGCCGCGTACAACGCCGACTTCGACGGTGACCAGATGGCCGTGCACGTTCCGCTGACCCTCGAGGCCCAGCTGGAAGCGCGCGCGCTGATGATGTCCACCAACAATGTGCTGTCGCCCGCCAACGGCGAGCCGATCATCGTGCCGTCGCAGGACGTGGTACTGGGTCTGTACTACATGACCCGTGAAGCCATCAACGCCAAGGGCGAAGGCCGCGTCTTCGCCGACCTGCAGGAAGTCGACCGGGTGTTCCGCGCCGGCGAGGCCTCCCTGCACGCCAAGGTCAAGGTGCGCATCAACGAGACCGTCAAGCAGAAGGACGGCAGCCTGCTCAAGAACACCCGCATCGTCGACACCACCGTCGGCCGTGCCCTGCTGTTCCAGATCGTGCCGGCCGGCCTGTCCTATGACGTGGTCAACCAGTCGATGAAGAAGAAGGCGATCTCCAAGCTGATCAACCAGTGCTACCGCACCGTGGGTCTGAAGGACACCGTGATCTTCGCCGACCAGCTGATGTACACCGGTTTCGCCTACTCGACCATCTCCGGTGTGTCGATCGGTGTGAACGACTTCGTCATCCCGGACGAGAAGGCGCGCATCATCGACGCCGCCACCGAGGAAGTGAAGGAAATCGAATCGCAGTACGCCTCCGGCCTGGTCACCCAGGGCGAGAAGTACAACAAGGTGATCGACCTCTGGTCGAAGGCCAACGACGAAGTGTCCAAGGCGATGATGGCCAACCTCTCGAAAGAGAAGGTGGTCGACCGCGAAGGCAAGACCGTCGATCAGGAGTCGTTCAACTCCATGTACATGATGGCGGACTCCGGTGCCCGTGGTAGCGCCGCCCAGATCCGTCAGCTGGCCGGTATGCGTGGCCTGATGGCCAAGCCGGACGGCTCGATCATCGAGACCCCGATCACCGCGAACTTCCGTGAAGGCCTGAACGTACTCCAGTACTTCATCTCCACTCACGGTGCTCGTAAAGGTCTGGCGGATACCGCACTGAAGACCGCGAACTCCGGTTACCTGACCCGTCGTCTGGTCGACGTGGCCCAGGATCTGGTAGTGACCGAGGTCGATTGCGGCACCGAGCACGGTCTGCTGATGACTCCGCACATCGAAGGCGGCGACGTGGTCGAGCCGCTCGGTGAGCGCGTGCTCGGCCGTGTCATCGCCAAGGATGTGCCGAAGCCGGGCAGCGACGAGATCATCGTGCCGGCCGGTACCCTGGTCGACGAGAAGTGGGTCGAGTTCATCGAGCGCAACAGCATCGACGAAGTGATCGTGCGCTCGCCGATCACCTGCGAAACCCGCTACGGCATCTGCGCCAAGTGCTACGGCCGCGATCTGGCCCGTGGTCACCAGGTGAACATCGGTGAAGCGGTCGGCGTCATCGCCGCCCAGTCCATCGGTGAGCCGGGTACCCAGCTGACCATGCGTACGTTCCACATCGGTGGTGCGGCGAGCCGGACCTCGGCCGCCGACAACGTCCAGGTGAAGAACGGCGGTGCGATCCGTCTGCACAACCTCAAGCACGTCGAGCGTGTCGACGGCAACCTGGTGGCTGTGTCCCGTTCCGGCGAGCTGGCCGTGGCCGACGAGTTCGGTCGCGAGCGCGAGCGCTACAAGCTGCCGTACGGCGCCGTGATTTCCGTGAAGGAAGGCGACAAGGTCGACGCTGGCGCCATCGTCGCCAAGTGGGACCCGCACACCCACCCGATCGTGACCGAGATGAAGGGTACCGTGACCTTCGTCGGCATGGAGGAGGGCATCACCGTCAAGCGCCAGACCGACGAACTGACCGGTCTGACCAACATCGAGGTGATGGATCCGAAGGACCGTCCGGCTGCCGGCAAGGACATTCGTCCGGCCGTGAAGCTGGTCGACGCCAACGGCAAGGAACTGCTGCTGCCGGGTACCGACGTACCGGCCCAGTACTTCCTGCCCGCCAACGCCCTGGTCAACGTCAACGACGGTGCCCAGGTCGGTGTGGGTGACGTGATCGCGCGTATCCCGCAGGAAACCTCGAAGACCCGCGACATCACCGGTGGTCTGCCGCGCGTTGCCGACCTGTTCGAGGCCCGTCGTCCGAAAGAGGCTTCGATCCTGGCGGAAATCAGCGGCACCATCGCCTTCGGCAAGGAGACCAAGGGCAAGCGCCGCCTGGTCATCACCCCGACCGATGGCAGCGATCCGTACGAGGAGCTGATTCCGAAGTGGCGTCACCTGAACGTCTTCGAGGGCGAACAAGTGAACCGCGGCGAAGTCATCTCCGACGGCCCGAGCGATCCGCACGACATCCTGCGTCTGCTGGGCGTCAGCGCGCTGGCCAAGTACATCGTCAACGAGATCCAGGACGTTTACCGTCTGCAGGGCGTGAAGATCAACGACAAGCACATCGAGACCATCCTGCGGCAGATGCTGCGCAAGGTCGAGATCAGCGAGTCCGGCGACTCCAGCTTCATCAAGGGCGACCAGATGGAACTGACCCACGTCCTGAGCGAGAACGAAGTGCTGGCGGGCGACGACAAGTTCATCGCCAAGTTCGAGCGCGTTCTGCTGGGTATCACCAAGGCCTCGCTGTCCACCGAATCGTTCATCTCCGCGGCTTCCTTCCAGGAAACCACCCGCGTGCTGACCGAAGCGGCCGTGACCGGCAAGCGCGACTACCTGCGCGGCCTGAAGGAGAACGTCGTTGTGGGTCGTCTGATCCCGGCCGGTACCGGCCTGGCCTACCACAGCGAGCGCAAGCGTCGTCGTGAAGCCGACAAGCCTCAGCGTGTGAGCGCGAGCGAGGTCGAAGCGGCTCTGACCGAAGCGCTGAACTCCAGCGGCAACTGATCGGATGGGGTCCCCGGGCGAGCAATCGCCCGGGGCCTCGTCTTGACTGGGGGAGTGAGTCTCTTTAGACTCATGCACCCCTAAATTTGGCAGGGCGACTAGCTCTGCCATTTTGCTTTAGGGCAATAGCGTCGAAAGACAACAGTGGAGCTTATAGATGGCAACTATCAACCAGCTGGTACGCCAGCCGCGCAAGCGCCTCGTCGAGAAGAGCGACGTGCCTGCGCTGCAGAACTGCCCGCAGCGCCGTGGCGTGTGCACCCGTGTGTACACCACCACGCCGAAGAAACCGAACTCCGCACTGCGTAAAGTGTGCCGTGTTCGTCTGACCAACGGTTTCGAAGTCACCTCCTACATCGGTGGTGAAGGTCACAACCTGCAAGAGCACAGCGTCGTGCTGATCCGTGGCGGTCGTGTAAAAGACCTTCCGGGTGTGCGCTACCACACCGTTCGCGGTTCGCTGGACACCACCGGTGTCAAAGACCGTAAGCAGGGTCGTTCCAAGTACGGTACCAAGCGTCCGAAGTAATTCGGTTCGCCATTTTTCTATTTATTGAGTCGATAAGAGTAAGGTCGGGCGTAACCGATTGGTTATGGTCCCGGGCTAACCTGAAGACCGTTTGAGGGCTTATCAATGCCAAGACGTCGTGTAGCAGCCAAGCGTGAGATTCTGGACGATCCGAAATACGGAAGCCTGATTCTCGCCAAATTCATGAACCACGTGATGGAAAGCGGCAAGAAGGCAGTCGCCGAGCGCATCGTTTACGGTGCCCTGGAAACCGTCAAAACCCGCAAGAACAGCGATCCCCTGGAGATCTTCGAGAAAGCTCTCGACGCCATCGCTCCGCTGGTCGAAGTCAAGTCCCGCCGTGTAGGCGGTGCTACCTACCAGGTTCCGGTCGAAGTTCGTCCGTCCCGTCGTAATGCCCTGGCCATGCGCTGGCTGGTGGAAAGCGCGCGCAAGCGTGGTGAGAAGTCCATGGCTCTGCGCCTGGCTGGTGAGCTGCTGGATGCCTTCGATGGCAAAGGCGCTGCCGTCAAGAAGCGTGAAGACGTGCACCGTATGGCCGAGGCCAACAAAGCGTTCTCGCACTACCGCTTCTAATTACGGCATCCATTCTTTTGCGAGGGCTTTATGGCTCGTACTACTCCCATTAACCGCTACCGGAACATTGGTATCTGCGCTCACGTTGACGCGGGCAAGACCACCACTACCGAGCGGATCCTGTTCTACACGGGTCTCAGCCACAAGATGGGTGAGGTGCACGACGGCGCTGCTACCACCGACTGGATGGTGCAGGAGCAGGAGCGTGGTATCACCATCACTTCCGCTGCGATCACCACCTTCTGGGAAGGCTCGCGCGGTCAGTATGACAAGTACCGCGTCAACGTCATCGACACCCCCGGTCACGTGGACTTCACCATCGAAGTAGAGCGTTCGCTGCGCGTACTCGACGGCGCTGTCGTGGTGTTCTGCGGCACTTCCGGCGTTGAGCCGCAGTCCGAAACCGTATGGCGTCAGGCCAACAAGTACGGCGTTCCGCGTATCGTCTACGTGAACAAGATGGACCGTGCCGGTGCCAACTTCCTGCGCGTCGTCGGTCAGATCAAGAACCGTCTGGGTCACACCCCGGTTCCGATCCAGATCGCCATCGGCGCTGAAGATAACTTCGAAGGTCAGGTCGACCTGATCAAGATGAAGGCTATCTACTGGAACGAAGACGACAAGGGCACCAGCTATCGTGAGGAAGAGATTCCTGCCGAGCTGGTCGACCTGGCCAACGAGTGGCGCAACAACATGGTCGAGGCGGCTGCCGAGGCCAACGAAGAGCTGATGAACAAGTACCTCGAAGAGGGCGACCTCTCCGTCGAGGACATCAAGGCCGGTCTGCGTCTGCGCACCCTGGCCAGCGAAATCGTCCCGGCTGTCTGCGGCTCCTCGTTCAAGAACAAGGGCGTGCCCCTGGTTCTCGACGCCGTGATCGACTTCCTGCCGGCGCCGACCGAAATCGCTGCGATCCAGGGTATCCACCCGGATCACGTCGACGACGGCGACGAGGCTCCGAAAGACGAGCGTCATGCCGACGACAGCGCGCCGTTCTCGGCGCTGGCGTTCAAGATCGCTACCGACCCGTTCGTCGGTACTCTGACCTTCGTGCGCGTCTACTCGGGCGTTCTGGAGTCTGGCCAATCGGTCATCAACTCCGTGAAGGGCAAGAAAGAGCGCGTTGGTCGTATGGTGCAGATGCACGCCAACCAGCGTGAAGAGATCAAGGAAGTGCGCGCTGGCGACATCGCGGCCCTGATCGGCATGAAGGACGTCACCACCGGTGAAACCCTGTGCGATCCGGACAAGCCGATCATCCTCGAGCGCATGGACTTCCCGGAGCCGGTCATCTCGGTAGCGGTAGAGCCGAAGACCAAGGCCGACCAGGAGAAGATGGGTATCGCACTGGGCAAGCTGGCCCAGGAAGACCCGTCGTTCCGCGTCAAGACCGACGAAGAGACCGGTCAGACCATCATCTCCGGTATGGGTGAGCTGCACCTGGACATCCTCGTTGACCGCATGAAGCGCGAGTTCAACGTCGAGGCCAACATCGGCAAGCCGCAGGTTTCCTACCGTGAAACCATCACCAAGGACAATGTCGAGATCGAAGGCAAGTTCGTTCGTCAGTCCGGTGGTCGCGGTCAGTTCGGTCACTGCTGGATTCGCTTCTCGACTCCGGACGTGGACGACAAGGGCAACATCACCGAAGGTCTGGTGTTCACCAACGAAGTCGTGGGTGGTGTGGTTCCGAAGGAATACATCCCGGCGATCCAGAAGGGTATCGAAGAGCAGATGAAGAACGGCGTCGTCGCCGGCTATCCGCTGATCGGCCTGAAGGCGACCGTGTTCGATGGTTCCTACCACGACGTCGACTCCAACGAGATGGCGTTCAAGATCGCTGCTTCCATGGCGACCAAGCAACTGGCCCAGAAGGGCGGTGGTAAGGTGCTTGAGCCGATCATGAAGGTCGAGGTGGTGACACCCGAGGACTACATGGGTGACGTGATGGGCGACCTGAACCGTCGTCGCGGTCTGATCCAGGGTATGGAAGATTCGGTTTCCGGTAAGGTAATCCGTGCCGAAGTTCCGCTGGGCGAGATGTTCGGTTATGCGACCGACGTCCGTTCCATGTCCCAGGGTCGTGCAAGCTACTCCATGGAATTCTCCAAGTACGCCGAAGCTCCGTCGAACATCGTCGAAGCGCTGGTTAAAAAACAAGGCTAATCCCGCCCTTTAAGTAAGAGGTTTACTGTCGTGGCCAAGGAAAAATTTGAACGTAACAAACCGCACGTCAACGTTGGCACCATCGGTCACGTTGACCACGGTAAGACCACTCTGACCGCTGCTCTGACTCGCGTCTGCTCCGAAGTATTCGGTTCCGCTCGTGTCGACTTCGACAAGATCGACTCCGCTCCGGAAGAGAAAGCTCGTGGTATCACCATCAACACCGCGCACGTGGAGTACGACTCCAACATTCGCCACTACGCGCACGTTGACTGCCCGGGTCACGCCGACTATGTGAAGAACATGATCACCGGTGCTGCCCAGATGGATGGCGCTATCCTGGTTTGCTCGGCCGCCGACGGCCCGATGCCGCAAACCCGCGAGCACATCCTGCTGTCCCGTCAGGTAGGCGTTCCCTACATCGTCGTGTTCCTGAACAAGGCCGACATGGTCGACGACGCCGAGCTGCTGGAGCTGGTCGAGATGGAAGTTCGCGACCTGCTGAGCACCTACGATTTCCCGGGTGACGACACTCCGATCATCATCGGCTCCGCGCTGATGGCTCTGAACGGCGAAGACACCAACGAAATGGGTACTACCGCCGTCAAGAAACTGGTCGAGACCCTGGACTCCTACATTCCGGAGCCGGTACGTGCCATCGACATGCCGTTCCTGATGCCGATCGAAGACGTGTTCTCGATCTCCGGTCGCGGCACCGTGGTAACCGGTCGTGTCGAGCGCGGTATCGTCCGTATCCAGGAAGAAATCGAGATCGTTGGTCTGCGTGCTACCACCAAGACCACCTGCACCGGCGTTGAGATGTTCCGCAAGCTGCTCGACGAAGGTCGTGCTGGCGAGAACTGCGGCGTGCTGCTGCGCGGCACCAAGCGTGATGAAGTCGAGCGTGGTCAGGTTCTGGCCAAGCCGGGCACCATCAAGCCGCACACCAAGTTCGAAGCCGAAGTGTACGTGCTGTCCAAGGAAGAAGGTGGTCGTCACACCCCGTTCTTCAAGGGCTACCGTCCGCAGTTCTACTTCCGTACCACTGACGTGACCGGTTCGTGCGAACTGCCGGAAGGCGTCGAGATGGTAATGCCGGGCGACAACATCAAGATGGTTGTCACCCTGATCAAGCCGATCGCCATGGACGACGGTCTGCGTTTCGCGATTCGCGAAGGCGGCCGTACCGTTGGCGCCGGCGTGGTTGCCAAAGTCATCGAGTAATCGACGGCTGTTGAGGAAAAGGGCCCTTCGGGGCCCTTTTTCTTTGATTGGTTAAAAGTTGACACCCCCAGGGGGCATCCGTACAATCACGCCTCCTTTTAACGGGCGTAGTCCGTCCGTTGGGGAAAGCAGAGATAGAGTCTGAGGTCAAAATGCAAAACCAACAAATCCGTATTCGGTTGAAGGCTTTTGACCATCGCCTGATCGATCAATCCACCCAGGAAATCGTGGAAACCGCGAAACGTACTGGTGCTCAGGTGCGTGGTCCTATTCCTCTGCCTACTCGCAAAGAGCGGTACACCGTTCTGATCTCCCCGCACGTCAACAAAGACGCGCGCGATCAGTACGAAATTCGTACCCACAAGCGTGTTCTGGACATCGTCCAGCCGACGGATAAAACCGTCGACGCGCTGATGAAGCTCGACCTTGCGGCAGGCGTGGAAGTGCAGATCAGCCTCGGCTAAAACCTGGCGGTTTTAGTCGTGTAACGCTCTGAAATGGGCGGCCATAGCGGGTGAAAGCCCCGTACACTCATGAGGTTTACAACATGACTATTGGTGTAGTCGGTCGTAAGTGCGGCATGACCCGCATTTTCACCGAAGAAGGTGTCTCCATTCCGGTCACGGTCATCGAGATCGAGCCGAATCGCGTCACCCAGTTCAAATCCGAAGAAAGCGATGGCTACCGCGCTGTGCAGGTAACCGTGGGCGAGCGTCGTGCTTCCCGCGTGACCAAGGCTCAGGCTGGTCACTTCGCCAAGGCTAATGTCGCTGCTGGTCGTGGCGTCTGGGAATTCCGCCTGGAAGAAGGCGATTACCAGGCTGGCGATCAGATCACTGCCGAACTGTTCCAGGCTGGCCAACTGGTGGATGTCACCGGTGAGTCCAAGGGTAAAGGCTACGCCGGTACCATCAAGCGCTGGAACTTCCGCGGTCAGGACAATACCCACGGTAACTCCGTTTCCCACCGTGCTCCGGGCTCCATCGGCCAGTGCCAGACTCCTGGTCGTGTCTTCAAGGGCAAGAAAATGTCCGGTCACCTTGGCGCTGAGCGCGTGACCGTGCAGTCCCTGGAAGTGGTCCGTGTCGACGCCGAGCGTAATCTGCTGCTGGTCAAGGGTGCCGTTCCGGGCGCTCCCGGTGGCGACGTGCTGGTACGTCCGGCTGTCAAAGCTCGCGGTTAATAGGGGAAGCTGAGATGCAACTGAATGTAAATGGCGCTCAGGCTATCGAAGTCAGCGAGCGCACTTTCGGCAGCGAGTTCAACGAGACACTGGTTCACCAGGCTGTCGTCGCCTACATGGCTGGCGGTCGTCAGGGCTCCCGTGCTCAGAAGACTCGTGCTGAAGTCACCGGTGGTGGCAAAAAACCGTGGCGTCAGAAGGGCACCGGTCGTGCTCGTTCCGGTTCCAGCGTTGGCCCGATCTGGCGTGGCGGTGGCGTGACCTTCGCTGCTAAGCCGCAAGATCACAGCCAAAAGCTGAACAAGAAGATGTACCGCGCTGCTCTGCGCTCCATCCTCTCCGAGCTGGTTCGTCAGGATCGCCTGGTCGTGGTCGAAGACTTCGCCGTCGACGCCCCGAAGACCAAGGCTCTGCTGGGCAAGCTGGATGGCATGGGTCTGTCCGATGTGCTGATCGTCACCGAAGCCGTCGACCAGAACCTGTACCTGGCTGCGCGCAACCTGCCGCACGTTGATGTTCGCGACGTTCAAGGCTCCGATCCGGTCAGCCTGATCGCCTTCGACAAAGTGCTGGTTACCGTGTCGGCCGTGAAGAAATTCGAGGAGCTGCTGGCATGAACCAGGAACGCGTATTCAAAGTGCTGGTTGGCCCGCACATCTCCGAGAAGGCCTCCGTGCTGGCAGATGGTTCGAGCCAATTCGTTTTCAAGGTTGCCGTTGATGCAACCAAGCTGGAAATCAAGAAGGCCGTCGAAAGCCTGTTCAGCGTGAAGGTAGACACTGTCCGCACTGTCAACGTACAGGGCAAGACTAAGCGTACCGCTCGCGGCCTGGGCAAGCGTAACGACTGGAAGAAGGCGTATGTCTCCCTCCAGGCGGGCCAAGATCTCGATTTCACCAGCAGTGCTGAGTAAGGTAGGGGCGCATCATGGCAATCGTTAAATGCAAACCGACTTCCGCTGGCCGCCGTTTCGTGGTCAAAGTGGTCAATCAGGAGCTGCACAAAGGCGCTCCTCATGCTCCGCTGCTCGAGAAGAAGTCGAAAACTGGCGGCCGTAACAACAACGGTCGTATCACCACTCGCCACATCGGCGGTGGCCACAAGCAGCACTACCGTCTGGTCGACTTCCGCCGCAACAAGGATGGCATCCCTGCCGTCGTCGAGCGCGTGGAATACGATCCGAACCGTACCGCCCACATCGCTCTGCTGAAATACGCCGACGGTGAGCGTCGCTACATCATCGCGCCGAAAGGCGTGAGCGCTGGCGATCAACTGGTATCCGGTGCCGCTGCTCCGATCAAGGCCGGTAACAGCCTGCCGCTGCGCAACATCCCTGTCGGTTCGACCATTCATGCGATCGAACTGAAGCCGGGTAAAGGCGCTCAGCTGGTTCGCTCCGCTGGTGCTTCCGCCCAGCTGGTAGCTCGTGAAGGTGCCTACGTCACCCTGCGTCTGCGCTCCGGCGAGATGCGCAAGGTTCTCTCTGAGTGCCGTGCGACTCTGGGTGAGGTTTCCAACTCCGAGCACAGCCTGCGTTCCCTGGGTAAAGCCGGTGCCAAGCGTTGGCGCGGCGTTCGCCCGACCGTTCGTGGTGTTGCCATGAACCCGGTCGATCACCCGCATGGTGGTGGTGAGGGTCGTACCTCCGGTGGTCGTCACCCTGTTTCGCCGTGGGGCTTCCCGACCAAGGGTGCCAAGACTCGTGCGAACAAGCGTACCGACAACATGATCGTCCGCCGCCGTAAGTAATTAGAGGGATACGACAGTGCCGCGTTCTCTGAAAAAAGGTCCTTTTATCGATCTTCACCTACTGAAGAAGATCGAAGTGGCGGTGGAAAAGAACGATCGCAAGCCGGTTAAAACCTGGTCGCGTCGCTCCATCATTCTGCCGCAGATGGTCGGTCTGACCATCGCTGTGCATAACGGTCGTCAACATGTCCCGGTCCTCGTGAACGAAGACATGGTCGGCCACAAACTCGGCGAGTTCGCTGGTACCCGCACTTATCGTGGGCACGCTGCGGACAAGAAAGCCAAGCGTTAAGGGGTAAGGAACGATGGAAGTAGCCGCTAAGCTGTCGGGCGCTCGAATCTCCGCCCAGAAAGCCCGCTTGGTCGCCGACCAGATCCGCGGGAAGAAGGTGGGCGAAGCGCTCAACCTGCTGGCTTTCAGCTCGAAGAAAGCCGCCGAGATCATCAAGAAAGTGCTGGAGTCGGCCGTTGCCAACGCCGAGCACAACGAAGGCGCAGACGTTGATGACCTGAAGGTCAGCACCGTTTTCGTCAACGAGGGGCGTTCGCTTAAGCGCATCATGCCGCGTGCCAAAGGCCGTGCTGATCGCATCGTCAAGCGGTCTTGCCATATCACTGTCAAGGTTGCGGACAAGTAACGGAGTCGATCAGATGGGTCAGAAAGTACATCCCGTTGGCATCCGCCTGGGAATCGTCAAGGAGCACACCTCCGTCTGGTACGCAGACAAGCGTCAATACGCTGATTATCTGTTTGCCGACCTGAAGGTGCGTGAGTACCTCCAAGACAAACTAAAAAGCGCGTCCGTAAGCCGTATCGACATCGCTCGCCCGGCTCAAACCGCACGCATCACCATCCACACCGCTCGTCCCGGCATCGTGATCGGCAAGAAAGGTGAAGATGTTGAGAAGCTGCGTCAGGACCTGACCAAGCAAATGGGTGTGCCGGTGCACATCAACATCGAAGAGATCCGCAAGCCGGAGCTCGACGGTATGCTGGTAGCTCAGAGCGTTGCTCAGCAGCTGGAACGCCGCGTCATGTTCCGTCGCGCCATGAAGCGCGCCGTACAGAACGCCATGCGTATTGGTGCCAAGGGCATCAAGATCCAGGTGAGTGGTCGTCTCGGTGGCGCGGAAATCGCCCGTACCGAGTGGTACCGCGAAGGTCGTGTGCCCCTGCACACCCTGCGTGCCGATATCGATTACGCCACCTACGAAGCGCACACCACCTACGGTGTGATCGGTGTGAAGGTTTGGATCTTCAAGGGCGAGGTCATCGGTGGCCGCCAAGAAGAGCTGAAGCCTGTCGCCCCGGCGCCTCGCAAGAAAGCTGCTAAGTAAGGAGTACGCAACATGTTGCAACCCAAGCGTACAAAATTCCGCAAGCAGATGACCGGCCACAACCGTGGTCTGGCTCATCGCGGTAGCAAGGTCAGCTTCGGCGAATTCGCCCTGAAAGCTGTTTCCCGTGGTCGCCTGACTGCTCGTCAGATCGAATCGGCCCGTCGTGCCCTGACTCGTCACGTGAAGCGTGGCGGCAAGATCTGGATCCGTGTGTTCCCGGACAAGCCAGTTACCAAAAAGCCCCTCGAAGTGCGGATGGGTAAAGGTAAGGGTGGCGTCGAGTACTGGGTAGCTCAGATCCAGCCGGGCAAGGTGCTGTACGAGATCGAAGGTGTTCCGGAAGAGCTGGCGCGTGAGGCTTTCGCCCTGGCTGCTGCAAAGCTGCCCCTCGCCACCTCCTTTGTTAAGCGGACGGTGATGTGATGAAAGCGAAAGAACTCCGTGAAAAATCGGTTCAGCAGCTGAACGAGCAACTGCTCGGTCTGCTGCGCGACCAGTTCAATCTGCGCATGCAGAAGGCAACTGGTCAGTTGGGGCAGTCTCACCTGCTCTCGCAAGTGAAGCGCGACATCGCTCGCGTGAAGACTGTGCTCAACCAGCAGGCAGGTAAGTGATCATGGCTGAAGCTGAGAAAACCGTCCGCACGCTGACTGGCCGCGTCGTCAGCGACAAAATGGACAAGACCATCACCGTTCTGATCGAGCGCCGCGTCAAGCACCCGATCTACGGTAAGTACGTGAAGCGTTCGACCAAGCTGCACGCCCACGACGAAACCAACCAGTGCAAGATCGGCGACAAGGTCACCATCCGTGAGACCCGTCCGCTGGCCAAGACCAAGTCCTGGGCCCTGGTGGAAGTCGTCGAACGTGCCGTGGAAGTCTAAGGACTAAGGGTCGGAGAAAGATATGATTCAGACTCAATCCATGCTCGACGTCGCTGACAACAGCGGTGCTCGTCGCGTTATGTGCATCAAGGTCCTTGGTGGTTCGCACCGTCGTTACGCCGGTATCGGCGACATCATCAAGGTCACCGTGAAGGAAGCGATTCCGCGCGGCAAGGTGAAGAAAGGCCAGGTAATGACCGCTGTCGTGGTCCGTACCCGTCACGGCGTTCGCCGTGCCGATGGCTCGATCATCCGCTTCGACGGCAACGCTGCTGTTCTGCTGAACAACAAGCAAGAGCCGATCGGCACCCGTATCTTCGGGCCGGTGACTCGTGAACTGCGTTCCGAGAAGTTCATGAAGATCGTCTCGCTCGCCCCCGAAGTGCTGTAAGGAGAAGCCGTCATGCAAAAGATTCGTCGTGACGACGAGATCATCGTCATCGCCGGCAAAGACAAGGGCAAGCGTGGCAAGGTGCTGAAAGTGCTGGCTGACGATCGTCTGATCGTCGGCGGCATCAACCTCGTCAAGCGTCATACCAAACCGAACCCGATGGCTGGTGTTCAGGGCGGTATCGTCGAGAAAGAGGCGCCGCTGCACGTTTCCAACGTCGCCATCTTCAACGGTGAAACCAACAAGGCTGACCGCGTTGGCTTCAAAGTCGAAGACGGCAAGAAAATTCGTGTCTTCAAGTCCACCCAAAAGCCGGTTGGCGCTTGAGAATCATAGGTAAAACACCATGGCACGACTGAAAGAGATTTACCGGAAGGAAATCGCGCCCAAGCTGAAGGAAGAACTGCAGCTGGCCAACGTGATGGAAGTTCCGCGCGTTACCAAAATCACCCTGAACATGGGTCTTGGCGAAGCGATCGGTGACAAGAAGATCATCGAGAACGCCGTTGCCGACCTGGAAAAGATCACTGGTCAAAAGCCCGTCGTGACCTTCGCCCGCAAGTCCATTGCTGGCTTCAAGGTTCGTGAAGGCTGGCCGATCGGTGTCAAGGTGACTCTGCGTCGCGATCGTATGTACGAGTTCCTGGATCGCCTGCTCTCCATCTCCCTGCCGCGCGTGCGTGACTTCCGCGGCCTGAATGCCAAGTCCTTCGATGGTCGTGGCAACTACAGCATGGGTGTCAAAGAGCAGATCATCTTCCCGGAAATCGATTACGACAAGATCGATGCGCTGCGTGGTCTGGACATCACCCTGACCACCACTGCCCGTACGGACGATGAAGGTCGCGCTCTGCTGCGCGCCTTCAACTTCCCGTTCCGCAACTGATTGGAGTTTGGATCATGGCCAAAATGAGCATGAAGAACCGTGAGCTGAAGCGTCAGCAAACGGTAGCCAAGTACGCCAAGAAGCGTGCCGAGCTGAAAGCTGTCATCGCCAACCCGAACTCCACTCCGGAGCAGCGTTGGGAAGCCCAGATCGCCCTGCAAAAGCAACCGCGTGACGCCAGCGCCAGCCGCCTGCGTAACCGTTGCCGCATCACCGGCCGTCCGCACGGCGTGTACCGCAAGTTCGGCCTCGGCCGTAACAAGCTGCGCGAAGCTGCGATGCGTGGTGATGTACCGGGTCTGGTGAAAGCCAGCTGGTAAGAAAAAGCGAAGCCGGCCTAGCGCCGGCTTTGTTTTATCGCTCAAGCCCCTTTTGGGGCTTGATTCATTTTTGATCGATCTCTAGAATGTCCGGCTCTCCTGAGCCTGGCATTTGCCGAGCTCGAGGATGGTTCCAGCCGAAAGGCTGTTCTTTTTGTATCAGGAGCATCTAGCCCATGAGTATGCAGGACCCGTTAGCGGACATGCTAACTCGTATCCGTAATGCCCAGATGGCTGAAAAGTCGGTAGTAAGCATGCCGTCTTCCAAGCTGAAGGTGGCAGTAGCCAACGTTCTGAAGAATGAAGGTTACATCGCGGGATACCAGGTCAGCAGCGACGCCAAGCCGCAGCTGTCCATCGAGCTGAAGTACTTCGAAGGCCGTCCGGTCATCGAGGAAGTGAAACGCATCAGCCGTCCTGGCCTGCGCCAGTACAAGCCTGTTGATCAGCTGCCGAAAGTTCGCGGCGGTCTGGGCGTTTCCATCGTCTCCACCAACAAAGGTGTGATGACTGATCGCGCTGCACGCGCTGCCGGTGTCGGCGGTGAAGTGCTCTGCACCGTGTTCTAAGGGGGGATAAGCATGTCTCGCGTTGCTAAGAACCCCGTCAAGCTGCCGGCTGGTGTCGAGGTCAAACTCGCAGGCCAACAGCTTTCGATCAAGGGTGCCAAGGGCTCCCTCGAACTGAACGTGCACTCGTCCGTGGAAGTCATCCAGGACGCCGGTGAGCTGCGTTTTGCCGCCCGCAATGGCGATCAGCAGAACCGTGCCATGGCCGGTACCACCCGTGCACTGGTCAACAACATGGTCATTGGCGTGAGCCAAGGCTTCGAGCGCAAGCTGCAGCTGGTCGGTGTGGGCTACAAGGCCCAGGCCAAGGGCCAGGTGCTGAACCTCGCGCTGGGCTTCTCCCATCCGATCGACTACGAACTGCCGCAGGGCGTTACCGCCGAAACCCCCAGCCAGACCGATATCCTGATCAAGGGCATCGACAAGCAGTTGGTCGGTCAGGTGGCTGCGGAGATCCGCGACTTCCGTCGTCCTGAGCCGTACAAAGGCAAAGGTGTGCGTTACTCCGACGAAGTCGTACGTCGCAAAGAAGCTAAGAAGAAGTAGGGCATAGCAAATGAGCGAAAAGAAAGAAACTCGTCTGCGTCGCGCTCGCAAGGCACGCCTGAAAATGCGCGAGCTGGAAACCGTACGCCTCAGCGTGTACCGCTCTTCCCAGCACATCTACGCCCAGGTCATTTCGGCCGACGGCGCCAAGGTTCTGGCCAGCGCCTCGACCCTGGACAAAGAACTGCGTGACGGCGCCACCGGCAACGTCGACGCGGCCAAGAAAGTCGGTCAGCTGGTTGCCGAGCGCGCGAAAGCCGCTGGCGTCACCCAGGTGGCGTTCGACCGTTCTGGCTTCAAGTACCACGGCCGTGTGAAAGCGCTGGCTGATGCTGCTCGTGAAGGCGGGCTGGAGTTCTAAGTTATGGCAAATCACGAGCAAAAGCGCGATCGCGACAATCGCGGCGACGATGCCCAGGGCGAAGGCTACATCGAGAAGCTGGTCCAGGTTAACCGCGTTGCCAAGACCGTAAAGGGTGGCCGTATCTTCACCTTCACCGCGCTGACCGTGGTGGGTGATGGTAAAGGTCGCGTCGGTTTCGGCCGCGGCAAGTCCCGCGAAGTGCCGGCCGCCATCCAGAAGGCGATGGAAGCTGCACGCCGCAACATGATTCAGGTCGACCTGAACGGCACCACCCTGCAATACCCGATGAAGTCCGTCCATGGCGCGTCCCACGTGTTCATGCAGCCGGCTTCCGAAGGTACCGGCATCATCGCCGGCGGCGCCATGCGTGCCGTGCTGGAAGTGGCTGGCGTGCAGAACGTTCTGGCCAAGTGCTATGGCTCCACCAACCCGGTGAACGTGGTGTACGCCACCTTCAAGGGTCTGAAGGCCATGCAGTCGCCGGAATCCGTGGCTGCCAAGCGTGGCAAGAGCGTCGAGGAGATCCTCTGATCATGGCTACCGTCAAAGTCACTCTGATCAAGAGCACCAACGGCCGTCTGGCCAACCACAAAGCTTGCGTCAAGGGCCTGGGCCTGCGCCGCATTGGTCACTCCGTGGAAGTTCAGGACACTCCTGAAAACCGCGGCATGATCAACAAGGCTTACTACCTGCTGCGTGTAGAGGGTTAATCCATGCAACTGAACGATCTGCGTTCCGCGCCGGGTGCCCGTCGCGAGAAGCACCGTCCGGGCCGTGGCATCGGTAGCGGCCTGGGCAAGACCGGTGGCCGCGGCCACAAAGGTCAGACCTCCCGTACCGGTGGCTCCATCGCTCCGGGCTTCGAGGGTGGCCAGCAGCCGCTGCACCGTCGTCTGCCGAAGTTCGGCTTCGTTTCCCTGAAAGCCATGGATCGCGCCGAAGTGCGTACCTCCGAGCTGGCCAAGGTGGAAGGCGACGTCGTATCCCTGCAGTCGCTGAAGGATGCCAACGTCATCAACCAGAACGTGCAGCGTGTGAAAGTCATGCTGTCCGGCGAGGTTGGTCGCGCGGTCACCCTGAAAGGTATCGCCGCCACCAAGGGTGCGCGTGCGGCCATCGAAGCAGCTGGCGGTAAGTTCGAGGACTAAATGGCTAAGCAAGGTGCTCTCTCCGCGCTAAGCAATGGCGGGTTGTCCGAGCTCTGGGCTCGACTGCGTTTCCTGTTCCTGGCGATCATCGTCTATCGGATCGGCGCGCACATTCCGGTGCCCGGAATCAACCCTGACCGGCTGGCCGACCTGTTCCGACAGAACGAGGGGACCATTCTTAGCCTGTTCAACATGTTTTCCGGCGGCGCGCTGGAGCGGATGAGCATCTTTGCGCTGGGGATCATGCCGTACATCTCGGCATCGATCATCATGCAGCTGATGACCGCCGTCAGCCCGCAGCTGGAGCAGTTGAAGAAGGAAGGGGAAGCTGGCCGTCGCAAGATCAGCCAGTACACCCGCTACGGCACTCTCGTCCTGGCGATCGTCCAGGCTGTCGGCATGTCCGTCGGCCTGGCCAGCCAGGGCGTCGCATTCTCGGGTGATTTCGGCTTCCACTTCGTGGCGGTGACGACCTTCGTGGCCGGCGCCATGTTCATGATGTGGCTGGGCGAACAGATCACCGAGCGGGGTGTCGGCAACGGTATCTCGATGCTGATCTTTGCGGGCATCGTGGCCGGCTTGCCGTCGGCGATCGGGCAGTCCTTCGAGTCTGCTCGTCAGGGCGATATCAACATCTTCGCCCTGATCGCCATCGGTCTGCTGGCGGTAGCGATCATCGGTTTCGTGGTGTTCATCGAGCGTGGCCAGCGTCGCATCGCGGTGCACTACGCCAAGCGTCAGCAGGGCCGCAAGGTCTTCGCTGCGCAGACCAGCCACCTGCCGCTGAAGGTGAACATGGCGGGCGTGATCCCGGCCATCTTCGCCAGCAGCATCCTGCTGTTCCCGGCCTCGCTGGGAACCTGGTTCGGCCAGTCCGACGGTCTGGGCTGGCTGCAGGACATCTCGCAGGCGATCGCTCCCGGCCAGCCGTTGAACATTCTGCTGTTTAGTGCAGGGATCATCTTCTTCTGCTTCTTCTACACGGCGCTGATGTTCAACCCGAAAGACGTAGCGGAAAACCTGAAGAAGTCCGGTGCCTTTATTCCGGGCATCCGTCCGGGCGAGCAATCCGCGCGCTATATCGATGGCGTGCTGACCCGCTTGACCATGTTCGGTGCTCTGTACATGACGGCCGTTTGCCTCCTCCCGCAGTTCCTGCAGGTGGCAGCCAACGTACCGTTCTACCTTGGCGGGACCTCGTTGCTGATCGTGGTCGTGGTTGTCATGGACTTTATGGCCCAAGTGCAATCCCACCTCGTGTCTCACCAGTACGAGTCCCTGATGAAGAAAGCCAACCTGAAGGGCTATGGCGGCGGAATGCTCCGCTGACATGGTTTCCGTAAGGTTCTAGGAGTTACTGATGAAAGTTCGTGCATCGGTCAAGAAGCTGTGCCGCAACTGCAAGGTCATCCGTCGCGACGGCGTCGTGCGCGTGATCTGCAGCGCGGAGCCGCGTCACAAGCAGCGCCAAGGCTGAGTGTGAGTCACGCGTAATGAGCCCGGCAGCTAGTGCGCTGCCGGGTTGATTCTTTGTTATTACAGCGCTAATATCGCGCGCCCTATTTCTTGGCTTCCAGGGCGTGGGTAGCTGTCAATTGGAGTTCCACTGAATGGCCCGTATTGCAGGCGTCAACATTCCGGATAACAAGCACACTGTTATCTCGCTGACCTACATCTACGGTGTTGGTCGCACCACTGCGCAGAAAATCTGCGCGACCACCGGTGTCAATCCGGCGGCAAAGATCAAGGATCTCTCTGACGAGCAGATCGAGCAACTGCGTGGCGAAGTCGCGAAGCTCACCACTGAAGGTGACCTGCGTCGTGAAGTCAACATGAAGATCAAGCGTCTGATGGACCTGGGCTGCTACCGCGGTCTGCGTCATCGCCGTGGCCTGCCGGTCCGCGGTCAGCGCACCAAGACCAACGCGCGCACCCGCAAGGGCCCGCGTAAGCCGATCCGCAAGTAATTGCGCCCGCGAATCGACAGGATATAAGTCATGGCTAAGCCAGCTGCTCGTACTCGTAAGAAAGTCAAAAAGACAGTGGTTGATGGGATCGCCCATATCCACGCGTCTTTCAATAACACCATCGTGACCATCACCGACCGTCAGGGCAACGCCCTGTCCTGGGCTACCTCCGGTGGTTCCGGTTTCCGCGGTTCCCGTAAGAGCACCCCGTTCGCTGCCCAGGTGGCTGCCGAGCGTGCCGGTCAGGCTGCTCTGGAATACGGCCTGAAGAACCTCGACGTGAACGTCAAGGGCCCGGGTCCGGGTCGCGAATCCGCTGTGCGTGCTCTGAACGCCTGCGGCTACAAAATCGCCAGCATCACCGACGTGACGCCTATCCCGCACAACGGGTGCCGTCCGCCGAAGAAGCGTCGCGTGTAATAGGAGACAGTGAAGAATGGCTCGTTACATTGGTCCCAAGTGCAAACTGTCTCGTCGTGAAGGCACCGATCTCTTCCTGAAGAGTGGTGCGCGCGCGCTCGAATCCAAGTGCAACATCGAAGCGGCTCCCGGCCAGCACGGCGCTCGCCGTGGCCGTCAGTCCGATTACGGTACCCAGCTGCGCGAGAAGCAGAAAGTCCGCCGCATCTACGGCGTGCTGGAGCGTCAGTTCAGTGGTTACTACAAGGAAGCTGCCCGTCGCAAGGGCGCTACCGGCGAGAACCTGCTGCAACTGCTGGAGTGCCGCCTGGACAACGTGGTTTACCGCATGGGCTTTGGTGCCACTCGCGCCGAATCCCGCCAGCTGGTATCGCACAAAGCCATCACCGTGAACGGTTCGACCGTGAACGTCCCGTCCTACCAGATCAAGGCTGGTGACGTGGTTGCGGTTCGCGAAAAGGCCAAGAACCAGCTGCGCGTTGCTCAGGCTCTCGACCTGTGCGCCCAGCGTGGTCGCGTTGAGTGGGTTGAAGTAGATGCTGAGAAGAAATCCGGCGTGTTCAAAAGCGTTCCGGTTCGCGGCGATCTGTCCTCCGACATCAACGAAAGCCTGATTGTCGAGCTCTACTCCAAGTAAGGGCTAGAAAATAGGTGCATCCATGCAGATTTCGGTAAATGAGTTCCTGACCCCCCGTCATATCGACGTTCAGGCGGTCAGTTCGACCCGCGCCAAGATCACCCTCGAGCCCCTCGAGCGTGGTTTTGGCCATACCCTGGGCAACGCGCTGCGTCGCATCCTGTTGTCCTCCATGCCTGGCTGTGCAGTAGTCGAGGCCGAGATCGACGGCGTACTCCACGAGTACTCCGCCATCGAAGGTGTGCAGGAAGATGTGATCGAGATCCTGCTCAACCTGAAAGGCCTGGCCATCAAGCTGCACGGTCGTGACGAAGTCACCCTGACTCTGGCCAAGAAGGGCTCGGGTGTGGTCACTGCTGCCGATATCCAGCTGGATCACGACGTCGAGATCGTCAATGGCGATCACGTAATCGCCAACCTGGCGGACAACGGCGCTCTGAACATGAAACTCACCGTGCGTCGTGGCCGTGGCTACGAGCCGGCTGACGCCCGTCAGAGCGATGAAGACGAAAGCCGTAGCATCGGTCGTCTGCAACTGGACTCCTCGTTCAGCCCGGTCCGTCGTGTTGCCTACGTGGTGGAAAACGCCCGTGTCGAGCAGCGTACCAACCTGGACAAGCTGGTCATCGACCTGGAAACCAACGGCACCCTGGACCCTGAAGAGGCCATCCGTCGTGCCGCGACCATCCTCCAGCACCAGCTGGCGGCCTTCGTTGATCTGAAGGGCGACAGTGAGCCGGTAGTGGTCGAGCAGGAAGACGAGATCGATCCGATCCTCCTGCGTCCGGTCGACGACCTCGAGCTGACCGTACGTTCGGCCAACTGCCTGAAGGCGGAGAACATCTACTACATCGGTGATCTGATCCAGCGCACCGAAGTAGAGCTGCTCAAGACGCCGAACCTGGGCAAGAAGTCCCTGACCGAGATCAAGGACGTTCTGGCCTCCCGTGGTCTGTCCCTCGGTATGCGCCTCGACAACTGGCCGCCGGCAAGTCTGAAGAAGGACGACAAGGCTACTGCCTGATCGTCCGTAATCACCGAACCGAAAGTTTGGTAAGGAATTTCAATCATGCGTCATCGTAAAAGTGGCCGTCACCTGAGCCGCACCAGCGCCCACCGCAAGGCCATGTTCCAGAACATGGCGGTGTCGCTGTTCGAACACGAACTGATCAAGACCACCCTGCCGAAAGCCAAGGAACTGCGCCGCGTTGCCGAGCCGCTGATCACCCTGGCCAAGGTAGACAGCGTCGCCAACCGTCGTCTGGCCTTCGACCGTACCCGTTCGAAAGCCATCGTCGGCAAGCTGTTCAACGATCTGGGCAAGCGCTACGCCACCCGTCAGGGCGGCTACCTGCGCATCCTGAAGTGCGGCTTCCGCGCTGGCGACAACGCCCCTATGGCGTACGTCGAGCTGGTTGACCGTCAGGTCGCTGGCGAAGCCGTAGAAGCTGCTGAATAAGCTGTTTCTGCTGTACAAGAAACCGGGCCTGGCGCCCGGTTTTTTGTTGCTACATGAAAGTTTTCAGCTATCGATCTGTTCGACCCAATAAATTGGTTGGATCGACTGCTCTCTTCTAGACTTTTCCCATCACTGGCCACGAGGCCAGCCGATCGAAGGCTGATGAGGAGAAGAAAAAATGGAGCAGAAGAGCGAAGGCAAGTGCCCGTTCTCGGGCGACACCACCCCCAAACACACCGCCGGTGGCGGTACGGCGAATCGCGACTGGTGGCCGAACCAGCTGCGCGTGGACCTGCTGAGCCAGCATTCGTCGAAGTCCAACCCGCTGGGGGAAACATTCGATTACGCCAAGGCCTTCGGCAGCCTCGACCTGGATGCGCTGAAGCAGGACCTCAAGGCCCTGATGACCGACTCCCAGGACTGGTGGCCCGCCGACTTCGGCCACTACGGCCCGCTGTTCATCCGCATGGCCTGGCATAGCGCCGGCACCTACCGTACCGGTGACGGCCGTGGTGGCGCCGGCCGTGGCCAGCAGCGCTTCGCCCCGCTCAACAGCTGGCCGGACAACGTCAGCCTGGACAAGGCGCGCCGCCTGCTGTGGCCGATCAAGCAGAAGTACGGCCAGAGCATCTCCTGGGCCGACCTGCTGATCCTCACCGGTAACGTCGCCCTGGAGTCGATGGGCTTCAAGACCTTCGGCTTCGCTGGCGGCCGCGAAGACACCTGGGAGCCGGATCAGGACCTCTACTGGGGCACCGAGACCACCTGGCTGGGTGGCGACGCACGCTACGGCAAGGGCGGCGAAGGCACCCTGGTGGCCGAGCCCGCGTTGCACGGCAACGAACAGGATCGTACCGACAGCCAGGGCCGTAACCTCGAAGACCCGCTGGCCGCCGTGCAGATGGGCCTGATCTACGTGAACCCAGAAGGCCCGGAGGGCAATCCCGACCCCATCGCCGCTGCGCACGACATCCGCGAGACCTTCGCGCGCATGGCGATGAACGACGAGGAAACCGTGGCCCTGATCGCCGGCGGCCACACCTTTGGCAAGACCCACGGTGCCGGCCCGGCCGACAATGTGGGCGCCGAGCCGGAAGCTGCCGACCTGGAACAGCAGGGCCTGGGCTGGAGCAACGCGTTCGGCAGCGGTAAGGGTGGCGACACCATCACCAGCGGCCTGGAAGTGACCTGGACCACCACGCCGACCAAGTGGAGCAACAACTTCTTCTGGAACCTGTTCGGCTACGAGTGGGAGTTGACCAAGAGCCCGGCCGGCGCGCACCAGTGGAAGCCCAAGCACGGCATGGGCGAGGGCACGGTTCCGGATGCGCACGACGGCGCGAAGCGCCACGCCCCGGCCATGCTGACCACCGACCTGTCGCTGCGCTTCGACCCGGCCTACGAGAAGATCTCCCGTCGCTTCATGGAGAACCCCGACCAGTTCGCCGACGCCTTCGCCCGCGCTTGGTTCAAGCTCACCCACCGCGACATGGGCCCGCGCTCCCGCTACCTGGGCCCGGAAGTCCCGGCCGAGGAGCTGATCTGGCAGGACCCGATCCCGGTGGTCGATCATGCCCTGGTCGACGAGCAGGACGTCGCGGCGCTCAAGACCAAGGTGCTGGCCTCCGGCCTGTCGGTGTCCGAACTGGTAGGCACCGCCTGGGCTTCGGCCTCGACCTTCCGCGGCTCGGACAAGCGCGGTGGCGCCAACGGTGCGCGCATCCGCCTGGCACCGCAGAAGGACTGGGCCGCCAACCAGCCGGAGCAGCTGGCCAGGGTGCTGCAGGTGCTGGAAGGCATCCAGGGCGAGTTCAACGTGGCGCAGGCGGGTGGCAAGAAAATCTCGCTGGCCGACCTGATCGTGCTGGCCGGTTCGGCGGGCATCGAGCAGGCGGCGAAGAGCGCAGGCCATGAGCTGAGCGTGCCCTTCGCCCCGGGGCGGATGGATGCTTCCCAGGAGCAGACCGACGTCGAGGCCATGGCCGTGCTCGAACCCATCGCCGACGGCTTCCGCAACTTCCTCAAGGGCCGTTACCGGATACCGGCCGAAGCGCTGCTGATCGACAAGGCGCAACTGCTGACCCTGACCGCACCGGAGCTGACGGTACTGCTCGGCGGCCTGCGGGCGATCAACATCAACGTCGGTGGCGAGCAGACCGGGGTGTTCACCTCGCGTCCCGGTAGCCTGAGCAACGACTTCCTCACCCACCTGCTCGACATGGGCACGGCGTGGAAGCCGGTGTCGGAGGATCGCCAGGTGTTCGAAGGTCGTGATCGGCAGACCGGCGAAGTGAAGTGGATCGGATCGCGCGTCGATCTGGTGTTCGGCTCCAACTCGGTGCTGCGCGCGGTGGCCGAGGTGTATGCCGGCCCGGCTGGCGAAGCGAAGTTCCTCGAGGACTTCATCGCCGCCTGGACCAAGGTGATGAACCTGGATCGTTTCGATCTGGCGGCCTGAGGCCCGTAGCCAGAAAAAGCCCCGCAATCGCGGGGCTTTTTCGTTTCAGGCGTGATCGCGTTCCAGCAGCGGCTTGAGGAAGTGGCCCGTGTGCGACGCCTTGTTCGCCGCGACCTCCTCGGGCGTGCCGGTGGCGATGATCATGCCGCCCTTGGAGCCGCCCTCGGGGCCGAGATCGACCAGCCAGTCGGCGGTCTTGATCACGTCCAGGTTGTGCTCGATCACCACCACGGTGTTGCCGTGGTCGCGCAGGCGGTGCAGCACGTCGAGCAGTTGCTGGATATCGGCGAAGTGCAGGCCGGTGGTCGGCTCGTCGAGGATGTACAGGGTCTTGCCGGTGTCGCGCTTGGACAGCTCGCGGGAGAGCTTGACCCGCTGGGCCTCGCCGCCCGACAGCGTGGTCGCACTCTGGCCCAGCTTGATGTAGGACAGGCCCACGTCGACCAGGGTCTGCAGCTTGCGCGCCAGGGCCGGCACGGCATCGAAGAACTCGCGGGCCTCCTCGATGGTCATGTCGAGCACCTCGGTGATGCTCTTGCCCTTGTACTTCACCTCCAGGGTCTCGCGGTTGTAGCGCTTGCCCTTGCACACGTCGCACGGCACGTAGATGTCCGGCAGGAAGTGCATTTCCACCTTGATGACGCCGTCGCCCTGGCAGGCTTCGCAGCGGCCGCCCTTGACGTTGAAGCTGAAGCGCCCCGGGCCATAGCCGCGCGAGCGCGACTCCGGCACGCCGGCGAACAGTTCGCGGATCGGGGTGAACAGGCCGGTGTAGGTCGCGGGATTCGAGCGTGGCGTGCGGCCGATCGGGCTCTGGTCGATGTCGACCACCTTGTCCAGGTGCTGCAGGCCGTCGAACGAGTCGTGGGCGGCGGCCTCCAGGGTGGTGGCGCCGTTCAGCGCGGTGGCGGCCAGCGGGAACAGGGTGTTGTTGATCAGCGTCGACTTGCCCGAGCCGGACACGCCGGTGACGCAGGTGAGCAGGCCGACCGGAATCTCCAGATCGACGTTGCGCAGGTTGTTGCCGCGGGCGCCCTTGAGCTTCAGCGACTTCTTCTTGTCGCGGGCGGTGCGCTTCGCCGGATAGCGGATCTTCTCGCGGCCGGAGAGGTACTTGCCGGTGAGCGAGTCGGGGTGGTTCATCACCTCGTCCGGGGTGCCCTCGGCGACCACGCGGCCACCGTGCACGCCGGCGCCGGGGCCGATGTCGACCACGTAGTCGGCCAGGCGGATGGCGTCCTCGTCGTGCTCGACCACGATCACCGTGTTGCCCAGGTTGCGCAGGTGGGTGAGGGTGCCGAGCAGGCGCTCGTTGTCGCGCTGGTGCAGGCCGATGCTCGGCTCGTCGAGGATGTACATGACGCCCACCAGGCCGGCGCCGATCTGGCTGGCCAGGCGGATGCGCTGGGCCTCGCCACCGGACAGGGTGTCGGCGCTGCGGTCCAGGGTCAGGTAGTCGAGGCCGACATTGACCAGGAACTGCAGGCGCTCGCGGATTTCCTTGAGGATCTTCTCGGCGATCTCGCCACGGCGGCCGGTCAGGTGCATGCCGCCGAAGTAGTCGCAGGCATCGCCGACCGGCAGCCCGGTCACGGCCGGCAGGGTACGGTCGCCCACCCACACGTGGCGCGACTCGCGGCGCAGGCGGGTGCCGCGGCAGTCCGGGCAGGGCTGGGTGCTGAGGAACTTGGCCAGCTCCTCGCGCACGGTGGCCGATTCGGTCTCGCGGTAGCGTCGTTCCAGGTTGGGGATGATGCCCTCGAACGGGTGCGAGCGCTTGACGATGTCGCCGCGGTCGTTGAGGTATTTGAAGTCGACGTTTTCCTTGCCGCTGCCGAACAGGATGACCTTTTGGTGTTCGGCGGCCAGGTCGTCGAACGGCTCTTCCAGGCTGAAACCGTAGTGCGCGGCCAGCGAGCCGAGCATCTGGAAGTAGTAGACGTTGCGCCGGTCCCAGCCACGGATGGCGCCCTCGGCCAGGGTCAGCTCGCCGTTGACCAGGCGCTTGGCGTCGAAGAACTGCTTCACGCCCAGGCCATCGCAGGTCGGGCAGGCGCCGGCCGGGTTGTTGAAGGAGAACAGCTTGGGTTCCAGCTCGCTGATCGAGTGGCCGCAATGCGGGCAGGCGAAGCGCGCGGAGAAGATGATCTCGTCGCCGACTTCATCGTCCATGGGCGCGACCAGGGCGATGCCGTCGGCCAGGTTGATGGCGGTCTCGAAGGATTCGGCCAGGCGCTGCTGCAGGTCCTCGCGTACCTTGAAGCGGTCCACCACCACGTCGATGGAGTGCTTCTTCTGCTTGTCCAGCTTGGGCAGCTCATCCAGTTCGTAGAGCTTGCCGTTGACCCGGGCGCGGACGAAGCCCTGGGCGCGCAGCTCGTCGAACACCGCCAGGTGCTCGCCCTTGCGCTCGCGGATCACCGGGGCCAGCAGCATCAGCTTGCGGCCCTCGGGCAGGGCCAGCACCTGGTCGACCATCTGGCTGACGGTCTGCGCCTCCAGTGGCACGTCGTGGTCCGGGCAGCGCGGGATGCCGACGCGGGCGTAGAGCAGGCGCAGGTAGTCGTAGATCTCGGTGATGGTGCCGACGGTCGAGCGCGGGTTGTGCGAGGTCGACTTCTGCTCGATGGAGATGGCCGGCGACAGGCCTTCGATGGTGTCGACGTCGGGCTTCTCCATCATCGACAGGAACTGCCGGGCGTAGGCCGACAGGGATTCGACGTAGCGGCGCTGGCCCTCGGCGTAGAGGGTGTCGAAGGCCAGCGACGACTTGCCCGAGCCGGACAAACCGGTGATCACGATCAGCTTGTCGCGCGGCAGGGTCAGGTCGATGTTTTTCAGGTTATGGGTACGGGCGCCACGAATCAGAATCTTGTCCACTTAGGGAACCTCTAAAAGCTACCTGCGTTGCCATCGCTGCGTTAAAAGCACGCTCAGAATGCTCATTTACTACTCGTAAACTGCGCTTCTGACTCACTACGTTCGCCCTGCGGGCCAGCCTATGGCTGTTACTCCGCTGCGCTACGTTTCGCCTGCTTTTGCCTTGCGCTGGCGGCCTCGCCAACGCTTTTAGAGGCTCCCTACTGCAGCCTCGCAGGTGGCGGGCGGAAACGAAGCAGTATACGGCCGCGCCCTGCCACGCGGCAAAGCGCCGAGGTGTCGAAAATGCGGCCCCCGGTGCGGCGTTCTGTACGGACTCCGCATGCCGACAAAACGTCTACAGGCCCTGTCATGACTGATAGAATCGCCGGCCTCTTTGTTCAGGGTTTTTCCATGCACGATCCGCACAGCGAACGCATGAGCGCCAGGGAAACGCGCGCCGCCGGTGGCCTGGCGCTGGTGTTCGCCTTCCGCATGCTGGGCATGTTCATGGTCCTGCCGGTGCTGGCCACCTACGGCACCGATCTGGCCGGCGCGACCCCGGCGCTGATCGGCCTGGCCATCGGCGCCTACGGTCTGACCCAGGCTGTGTTGCAGATTCCCTTCGGCGTGATCTCCGACCGCATCGGCCGCCTGCCGGTGATCTACCTCGGCCTGCTGGTGTTCGCCGCCGGTGCCGTGGTGGCGGCCAACGCCGACTCCATCTGGGGCGTGATCGCCGGCCGCGTGCTGCAGGGCGCCGGGGCCATCTCGGCGGCGGTGATGGCGCTGCTGTCGGACCTGACCCGCGAGCAGCACCGGACCAAGGCCATGGCCATGATCGGCATGAGCATCGGCCTGTCGTTCGCCGTGGCCATGGTGATCGGGCCGCTGCTGACCCGTGCTTTCGGCCTGTCCGGGCTGTTCTGGGCCACCGCCGGTATGGCACTGGTGGGCATGCTGATCATCGCCGTCTTCGTGCCGCGCGCCTCCAGCGCCCTGCAGCACCGCGAATCCGGGGTGGCGCGCCAGGCGCTGCTGCCGACCCTGCGCAACGGCGAGCTGCTGCGCCTGAACCTGGGCATCGGCGTGCTGCACGCGATCCTCATGGCCAGCTTCGTGGTGCTGCCGCTGGCGCTGGTGGACCAGGGCGGCCTGCCCAAGGAAGAGCACTGGTGGGTCTACCTCAGCGCCCTGCTGGTCGGCTTCTTCGGCATGGTGCCGTTCATCATCTATGGCGAGAAGAAACGCCGGATGAAGCGGGTGCTGTGCGGCGCGGTGGCGGCGCTGGTGCTCTGCGAACTGTACTTCTGGGGCTTCGGCCATAGCCTCACGGCGCTGGTGCTGGGCTTCATCCTGTTCTTCACCGCCTTCAACCTGCTGGAGGCCTCGCTGCCCTCGCTGGTGAGCAAGGTGGCGCCGGCCGGTGGCAAGGGCACGGCGATGGGCGTTTACTCCACCAGCCAGTTCCTCGGCGCCGCCGTGGGCGGCATCCTCGGCGGCTGGCTGTACCAGCACGGCGGGCTCGCCCTGGTGTTCGTCGGCTGTGCGGTGCTGGGGGTTTTCTGGTTGCTGGCAGCTGCTACTATGCGCGAGCCGCCTTATGTGACCAGCCTGCGCCGGCCCCTCGCGGCCGAAGCCGTCGCCGATGGCGCGCTGGTGGGGCGCCTCCTTGCGATACCCGGTGTCAGCGACGCCGTCGTGGTGGCCGAGGAGGCCGCGTTGTACATCAAAGTGGATACCCAACAACTGGACCGCGCGTTGCTCGAGCGAGTGCTCGAAGAGGCCGCGGGGACGCATTCAGCTTAGGAGAACGAAATGGCCCGTGGGGTTAACAAAGTCATTCTGATCGGCAACGTCGGCGGCGACCCGGAAACCCGTTATCTGCCCAACGGCAACGCGGTGACCAACATCACCCTGGCCACCACCGACAGCTGGAAGGACAAGCAGACCGGCCAGCAGCAGGACCGCACCGAATGGCACCGCGTGGTGTTCTTCGGCAAGCTGGCCGAGATCGCCGGCGAGTACCTGCGCAAGGGCTCGCAGTGCTATGTGGAAGGCCGCCTGCAGACCCGCGAGTGGGAGAAGGACGGCGTCAAGCGCTACACCACCGAGATCGTGGTCGACATGAACGGCACTCTGCAGCTGCTCGGCAGCCGCGGCGGCAACAACGAAGGCGGCGGCGACTACGCCCCGCGCCAGCAGCAGTCGCGCCCGGCTCCGCAGCAGGCCGCGCCGCGTCCGGCGCCGCAACCGGCCGCCCAGCAGCCGGCCCCGGACTACGACAGCTTCGACGACGACATTCCGTTCTGAGTCGCGAGCGCCTTGAAAAGGCCCAGCTACACGACCGTGCGGCTGGGCCTTTTCGTTT
>NZ_JAOEEE010000041.1:0-41017 GCF_029837675.1 Pseudomonas sp. GD04015
AATCAGGAAACTGATTGCCTTGGCCAGGTCGGCGGCGCCCTGGTGGTCGCGCAGCACCGTGATCCAGGGGCTGCCATCGGCCGGGTTGTTCAGCACGCAGGTGATTCCTCCATGCGGGCAGTCGTAATGAATGTAGGGGTCGACGCCGAACACCGACAGACGCTGGTTGCTGACCGTCAGGCTGTTGCTCTGCGCCTGACGGGTCTCCTGGCGCAGCAGCAGTTCGCCCGCTCCGGCGATGCTCAGCTGGTAGCGCAGGTCGCTGCGCTGTGCCGGCGACTTGCCGATCTGGTAGCCCGCGCGCAACGCGTAGGTATCGAGCAGCGCGTTGCTGTGGTCGAGCAGCGCCTTGCGATCGTCCTTGGTCAGATACAGCCGTTTGAGCTCGGCGAGATAGCGCGCCTGCTCCTCTCCGCTCAGCTGACTCTCGCTGGCCTGCGCCGGGGCTCCCACGCCCAGGCTCAGCAGCAGCAGCAACCCGCTCAGTCTTCTTGTCAGTCCCAGCCGCATGATGCACCCTTGCCGAACTCGATTGATGTAACAGACTCTAGCCTGCCCCGACCGGCAGCATACTGGAAGCCAACCGTTCGATGAAAAGCCATCCCGATGCCGCCAGCCGTCAGGCGGCCGAGGTTGTGACGCAGTTGCCAGTGCCTTCGCGCCTCGGCATGCTGCGCTTCGAACGCTTGAACGAACCCAGCTGGACCCTGCTGTTCCTCGATCCCTTATGCGAACGCCAGCTCGGCGTCGGCGCCAGCGAACTCTGCGCCCTGCTCGACTCCCCCTATGCCAGCCTGATGGAGCCCGAGGCCCGCTACCGTCTGCATGACGAAATCCAGCGGCAAGTGGCGCAGACCCAGCACTATTCCGTGCGCTATCGCCTGCACACGCCGAATGGCGCGCTGCACATGCTGGAGATCGGCGAGCCGTTCCGGCAGCGCGGCAGGTCGCTGTTGCGGGGCTACCTGCAGGTGACCGCCGAGACCGGGGACACGCTGGCCACGCAGCGCCTGGAAGAACTGCAGGCGCAGAACACCCAGCTCAGGGCGGAACTGGAGCTGCACCAGCAGAACCAGGCAGACCACCTGCAGCACCTGACCCGCTCGCGCGCCCAGCAGAACCTGATCGTGCAGCTGGCCCGCCACCGTTACAACGCGCTGGACCCGCTGCGCGAGGCGGCCGAGCTGATCACCCGGGCCGCCTGCGAAACCTACGACGTGGCCCGCGCCAGCATCTGGCACCTGCACGGCGAGAAGCTGGAGCCGGTGGCCCTGTATCGCCGCGACATCGAACGCCACGAACTGCCGGCCGCCATCGACGCCAGCCAGTTCCCGCGCTATCTGGAGGCCCTGCACAGCGGCCGCGCCATCGACGCTCACGACGCCCAGACCGACCCGCGCACCAGCGAACTGGCGGCCGGCTATCTCCAGCCGCTGGGCATCGGCGCACTGCTCGACGCCAGCGTACGCCTCGGCGGCGAGGTGGTGGGCATCCTCTGCCTGGAGCACGTCGGGCCGGCACGCACCTGGCAGGCCGACGAGGTGGCCTTCGCCGGCGAGCTGGCCGACCAGTTCGCCCAGGCCATGAGCAACCAGCAGCGGCGCGACGCCACCAGCGCCCTGTTCCTGTTCCAGCGCGCCGTGGAGCAGAGCGCCAGCGCCTTCCTGCTGTTCGACCGCGACGGCCTGGTGCAGTACGTCAACCCCAGCTTCACCTCGATCACCCAGTACGGCGCCGAGGAAGTGCAGGGCCGGCGGGTGTCCCAGCTGCCGGCCCTGGAGAACCTCGGCGACCTGCTGTTCGACGCCCAGGCCGGGCTGGCCGAGCGCAACAGCTGGCAGGGCGAGTTCCGCAGCCGGCGCAAGAACCTCGAGCCCTACTGGGCCCAGCTGTCGATCTCCAAGGTGTACAACGACGACGGCGAGCTGACCCACTACATCGGCATCTACGAAGACATCACCCAGAGCAAGCTGGCCCAGCAGCGCATCGAGCGCCTGGCCTACAGCGACAACCTCACCGGCCTGGGCAACCGCCCCTACTTCATCCGCTGCCTGGAGGAACGCTTCGCCCGCCAGGGCAGCCAGGCCTTCAGCCTGCTGCTGGTGGACATCGACAACTTCAAGCGGATCAACGACAGCCTGGGCCACCAGACGGGCGACAAGCTGCTCACCAACCTGGCCCGGCGCCTGCGCAACAGCCTGACCCAGGGTACCAGCCTGGCCCGCTTCGCCAGCAACGAGTTCGCCGTGCTGCTCGATGGCGCCGGACAGGACGCGGGCCTCAAGCTGGCCCAGGAACTGCTGGGCACCCTGGACAAGCCGCTGTTCGTCGACAACCAGCTGATCAGCGTCACCGGCACCGTCGGCCTGGCCTGCGCCCCGCTGCACGGCGCCGACCCGCACACCCTGATGAAGCACGCCGGCCTGGCGCTGCACAAGGCCAAGGCCAACGGCAAGCACCAGGTACAGATCTTCACCGAGGCCCTGAACGCCGAGGCCAGCCACAAGCTGTTCGTCGAGAACAACCTGCGCCGGGCGCTGACCCAGAACGAGCTGGAGGTCTACTACCAGCCGCAGCTGTGCCTGCGCACCGGCCAGTTGGTGGGCCTGGAGGCGCTGTTGCGCTGGCGCCATCCGGAGAAGGGCATGATCAGCCCGGACCAGTTCATCAGCGTGGCCGAGGAGACGGGGCTGATCATCCCCATCGGCAAGTGGGTCGCGCGCCAGGCCTGCCGCACTAGCATGGAACTGGCCACCCTGGGCATGGGCGAGGTGCAGGTGGCGATCAACCTGTCGGCCAAGCAGTTCACCGACCCGGACCTGGTCGGCTCGATCGCCGCCATCCTCGACGAGGAACAGCTGCCGACCCGCCTGCTGGAACTCGAACTCACCGAGAGCCTGCTGCTCGAAGGCGACGACGCCACCCGCCAGCAGGTGGCGCGGCTCAAGGCCCTGGGCCTGACACTGACGATGGACGACTTCGGCACCGGCTACTCGTCGCTGAGCTACCTGAAGAAATTCCCCATCGACGTGATCAAGATCGACCGCAGCTTCATCAAGGACATCCCCGAGAACGAGGACGACATGGAGATCACCTCCGCGGTGATCGCCATGGCCCACAACCTCAAGCTCAAGGTGGTGGCCGAGGGCATCGAGACCGCCGCCCAGCTCGGCTTCCTCCGCCGCCAGCACTGCGACGTCGGCCAGGGCTACCTGTTCGACCGGCCCATCCCCGGCCGCGAACTGCTGGAAAGCCTGCGCCGCTATCCCTGCCGTGGCGGCGCCTGAGCCGGTTCCCGGACGAGCTGCCTGCCTTTCCCGCTTCAACCGCCGCACCGGCGGAGTAAGCTATGTTCCACTCCGCCCTCTCACAGGAGCCCGTCATGGTGCTGCGTTCGCAAATCCTCGCCCACAAGCTCGAACTGCCGAGCGCCGAACAGGCCCTGCCGGGTCGCGCCGAGAGCCTGCAGGTGCCCGAGCGGCACTATGTCAACGGCAACCCGCTCAAGCCGCCCTTCCCCGCCGGCCTGCAGCAGGCGGTCTTCGGCCTCGGCTGCTTCTGGGGCGCCGAGCGCCGCTTCTGGCAGCAGCCGGGGGTATGGACCACCGCGGTGGGCTACGCTGGCGGACACACGCCGAACCCGACCTACGAAGAAGTCTGCTCCGGGCTGACCGGCCACACCGAGGTGGTGCTGGTGGTGTTCGACCCGCAACAGACCAGCTACGAGCAACTGCTCAAGGTGTTCTGGGAGGCCCACAACCCGACCCAGGGCATGCGCCAGGGCAACGACATCGGCACCCAGTACCGCTCGGCCATCTACTGCGCCGACGCCGCCCAACTGGCCGCCGCCGAGGCCAGCGAGCAGCGCTTCCAGGCCGAACTGGAGAAGGCCGGGCTCGGCGCCATCACCACCGAGATCGCCGAGGCGCCGACCTTCTACTACGCCGAGGCCTACCACCAGCAGTACCTGGCCAAGAACCCCGGCGGCTACTGCGGGCTGGGCGGGACCGGGGTGTGCCTGCCGGCGTGAAGGGGAACCTCCGCTCCCGCCGTGCAGTCGACCGCTTAGGCCGATTCTCCGGAGAACCCCCATGGAACTGAGCAGCATCGCCAGCGCCGTCTCCAACGCCAGCGCCGCCCAGGCGTCGGCCATGGCGGCGGTCCTCCTGCTTCGCAAGACGCTGGACCTCCAGGCCGAGAGCGCCATCGGCCTGATCCAGGCCATTCCCCAGGTCACCCCGCCGAGCAACCCGCCCAACCTGGGCAACTCGATCGACGTGATGGCCTAGCGCCCGCTGCCAGGCCCCTGGCAAGCCGCTAGACTGCCATCACGAAGCCATCACCCAGCGAGCCCGGCATGCCCGCCACCACCGTCCCCATTTCGCCCGAACAGCTGCGCGTAGGCCTCTACGTGCACCTGGACCTGAGCTGGTGGGAACACGACTTCACCTTCAGCAACTTCAAGATCAGGGACGAGCACCAGCTCAAGGCCCTGCGCGACCTCGGTCTGGAACAGCTCCGCTACGAGCCGGCACGCAGCGACTGCGATCCCCTCCCTCTGCTGCCGCCAGAAGCCCGGCCGGAACCCGCGCCCCAGGCGCCGGCCAGCCCCGAGGAACTGGCGCGCCAGGCACGCGCCGCCAAGCTGGGTGTCCTGCGCAAGCGCCTGGCCGAGGTGGATCGCCGCTTCATCCAGGCCAGCCAGCGAGTCAAGTCGCTCAACCAGACGCTACGCAACCAGCCGGAGGAGGCGGTCAAGCTGGCCGGCGAGGTGGTGCGCGACCTGGTCGATGCGCTGGCCGGCGAGGATGGCGCGGCGCTGCACAGCATCAACGGCAAGGCCTCCGAGGACGCCTACTTCCACTCGCTGAACGTGACCGTGCTGTCGGTGATGCTCGGCCGCCAGCTCGGCTACGACAGCGAGGCCTGCCACAGCCTGGGCCTGGGCGCGCTGCTGCACGACATCGGCAAGCTGGAGATTCCCAGCAAGGTGCTGCTCAAGACCGAGCCGCTCACCCGCCCGGAGCAGAAGCTGCTGCAGATGCACTGCGAGTTCGGTGTGCGCCGCGGCCAGCAGCTGATGCTCGACGACGAGGTGCTGCGCATCATCCACGAACACCACGAGCACTGCGACGGCAGCGGCTACCCGCGCGGCCTGCGCGAGGCCGCCATCGGCCGGCTGAGCCGGCTGGTGACCATCGCCAACACCTTCGACAACCTGTGCAACCCGCCGAACCCGCGCGACGGCCTGAGCCCCCACGAGGCCCTGGCGCTGATGTTCAAGCAGCAGCGCGAACGCTTCGACGACGTGGCCCTGAGGGCCTTCGTCCGCTGCATGGGCATCTACCCGCCGGGCAGCCTGGTGCAGCTGGAGGACGAGCGCCACGCGCTGGTGCTGGCCATGCACCCTACCCTGCCGCTCAGGCCGACGCTGATCCTGTACGAGCCGAGCATTCCCAAGGCCGAGGCGCTGATCGTCAACCTGGAGCACGAGCCGCAACTGGCGATCGCCCGCAGCCTGCGCCCATCGCAGCTGCCGCCGGAGGCGCTGGAATACCTCAACCCGCGCCAGCAGCTGACCTACTACGTCGATCCGAACCAGCGCGGCCGGTAGGGCGGGTGAAACCCGCGAGCCGGCACGCGGGTTTCACCCGCCCTACGTGCCTGGAAAGCAAAACGCCGCGACTCCGTAGAGGAAGTCGCGGCGTTCTCCTGGGCGACAGGCATCGCGGCCTGCGCCGTCACCGGACGGTATCACCCCCCGCCACCACGGTTTCCGGCTGGACCGGCACATGGATCAGCTGCAAACGCTCGCTGGTGGAGGCGCGGATGCGGTTGGTCAGTTCGAGGTCGTCGTTCAGCTTCTGCCCGTACGAGGGGATGATCTCCTTCAGGCGCGCCTGCCACTCCGGCGTCTGCACCTTGTCCTTGAAGGACTTCTCCAGCACGGTCAGCATGATCGGCGCCGCCGTCGAGGCGCCCGGCGAGGCGCCGAGCAGCGCGGCGATGCTGCCGTCGGCGGAACTCACCACCTCGGTGCCGAACTGCAGCACGCCGCCCTTGTCCGCGTCCTTCTTGATCACCTGCACGCGCTGGCCGGCGGTGATCAGCTCCCAGTCCTCGTCGCGGGCGTCGGGGAAGTACTCGCGCAGGGCGTGCATGCGGTCTTCCTGGCTCAGCATCAGCTGGCCGATCAGGTAGCGGGTCAGGTCCATGTTGTCCCAGCCGGCGTGGGTCATGGGGCCGATGTTGTCGGTGCTGATGGCGGCGAACATGTCCCACAGCGAGCCGTGCTTGAGGAACTTGCTGGAGAAGGTGGCGAAGGGCCCGAACAGCAGCACCTTCTCGCCGTCGATCACCCGGGTGTCGAGGTGCGGCACCGACATGGGCGGCGAGCCCACCGAAGCCTTGCCGTACAGCTTGGCCTGGTGCTGGGCGACGATCTCCGGGTTGCGGGTCAGCAGGAACTGGCCGCCCACCGGGAAGCCAGCGTAGCCGTCGGCCTCCTCGATGCCCGACTTCTGCAGCAGCGGCAGCGCCGCGCCGCCGGCGCCGATGAACACGAAGCGAGCCTTGATGCTGCTCTCCTTCTCGTCGTTGGCAAGGTCGGCGACCACCACCGTCCAGCTGCCGTCGTCGTTGCGCACCAAGTCGCGCACCTCGTGGCTCAGGTGCAGGGACACGCCCTCGCGCTGGGTCAGCGAGCCGATCAGCTGCTTGGTGATCTCGCCGAAGTTGACGTCGGTGCCGATGGGCATGCGCGTGGCGGCAATCTTCTGCGCGGGGTCGCGGTCGGCCATCACCAGCGGCACCCAGCGGGCGATCTGCGCCGGGTCCTCGGAATACTCCATGCCGCGGAACAGCGTGCTGTGCTGCAGGGCGGCATGGCGCTTCTTCAGGTAGGCGACGTTGTCGTCGCCCCAGACGAAGCTCATGTGCGGCACATTGTTGATGAACGACTTCGGCTCCTTGAGCACGCCCAGGTCCACCTGGTGGGCCCAGAACTGCTTGGAGATCTCGAACGACTCGTTGATCGCCACGGCCTTGCTGATGTCGATGCCGCCGTCGGCGGTCTCCGGCGTGTAGTTCAGTTCGCAGAACGCCGAGTGGCCGGTGCCGGCGTTGTTCCAGGCGTTGGAACTCTCCTCGGCGACCTTGTCCTGGCGCTCGTAGATGTCGATGGTCCAGCCCGGTTCGAGTTGGTTGAGGTAGGTGCCCAGGGTGGCGCTCATGACGCCGCCGCCGATCAGCAGCACGTCGACGGAGCGTTCCGGCTTGGGCGGCTCGGAGCAGCCCGCCGCAACGAGGCAGAACAGGACCAGCAGGAGTTTCTTCATGGCAATGACCTATGTGCGATTGGCAAGGCGGATCGACCGGCCCCACGCTCGGGCCGCGCTCTGCGAGGCGCGTTCGCCGATCCGTCGCGGTCGACGGGTGGGGAGTCGAGACAGGGGCCGTTCGGTCGGTTGACCGCCAAACGAGCCGGGAGTTGACGGCTTTTGTGCCAGCGGGGGACAAAAGGTCGCGCAGCCATTAGCAAATCCGGTGCCGGCGGCGAAAACCGCATGGCGCGGGCCCGCGCGCCGCCCTGCAGGAGAGGAAACTGGCCGGACTCCGCCACCCGCGTGGCGGACGACCGCCACCGCCCGCACCGGAACGGGAACCCGGGCGCGCGGAGCAGGGTCCATCGACGAACCCAGCAGTCCCCGTCCACCCGACTTCGCGAGGGCTGCCATGTCCCTTCCCCGCTCATCCTGCGTTTCATCCTGTCTCGGCCTGCTCACCTGCCTGGCCCTACCAAGCCTAGCCCAGGAGCTGCGCGTCACCACCCCGCTCGACGAGACGGACGGCGCCTGCACCGTGCAGCACTGCTCGCTGCGCGAGGCGGTGGCCGCCGCCAATGCCGCGCCCTCCGAGGCGAGCCTGATCCTGCTCGGCCCCGGCACCTACCGGCTGGCCCTGGCCAACCGCCGGGGCGCCCAGGACGAGGTGATCGAAGAGGATGCCAACCTCGTCGGCGACCTCGACGTGCTCGGGCAGGTCACCCTGGTCGGCGCCGGCTCGGGCCGCACCGTGCTGGACGCCGCGCGGGTCGACCGCCTGCTCGACGTGCACAGCGGCGCCAGCCTCACCCTGCGCGGGCTGAGCCTGCACAACGGCCTCACGCAGCATGACGGCGGCGCGCTGCGCAACCGCGGCACCCTGCAACTGACGGACGTGAACCTGATCGACAACCGCTCCTACGTCTACCTGGTCGAGAGCCGGGGCGGCGCACTGGCCAACTTCGGCACGGCTCGACTGCACCACGTGCGCGCGGAAAACAACCTGGTGGACGGCGGCGAAACCACCATGGGCAAGGGCGGCGCCCTGTACAACGAAGGCACGCTGCTGGTGCGCGACAGCCGCCTGCAACTCAACCGCTGCATCGACTACCACGAGGTCGGCATGGGCTGCGGCCTGTTCAACCAGGGCACGGCGGACCTGGCCCGGGTCGCCCTGGTCGGCAATCGCACCGCGCCGGACGGCATGGGCGGAGCCATCCTCAACCTGGGCCGCCTGAACCTGGTCAACTCGACCCTCAGCGAAAACTACAGCGGCGAGAAGGGCGCCGCGCTGGACAACGGCGACCGCTACAACCCGCAACCGAGCGGCACGCCCAGCGCCACGCTGAGCCATGTGACCATCGCCGAGAACGACGGCTACGGCCTGCTCAATTACGACGGCACGGTCGACCTGCGCAACGTCATCGTCGCCGGCAACCGCCAGCGCGAGACCGGCGAGCCACGCAACTGCCACCAGCGGGACAGCGCCGTCGCCATGAACGTGCGCGGCCTGCTGCTGGGCAGCGACGCCGGCAACTGCGTCGGCAGCATCAGTGTGGACAACGACCAGGTGCTCATTCGCGAGCTGTTCCCGCTAGCGGAGAACAACGGCACCCTGGCCCACGCCCTGCGCCGCACCAGCGCCGCGCTGGACAGCGCCGAAGGCGCCTGCCCCGGCCATGACCAGCGCGGCCTGACCCGCCCCCGCGACAGCGATGGCGACGGCATCGCCCGCTGCGACCTGGGCGCCTTCGAGCGTGCCGGGCCTTGAGTGAAGGTTAGTCGGCGATCAGCCAGTCCAGGCGCCAGTCGCCCTGGCTCTGCGCCAGCTTGCCGGCCAGCCAGGGCAGCAGTTGCCTCAGCTCGTCTTCCAGGCCCCAGGGCGCGTTGGCGATGGCCAGCCCGGAGCCAGCCAGGCGGCCGGCGTCGTCCGGGGCATGGACGAACAGCTCGGCGCGCAGCAGCTTGGGCGCGCTGGATTTCTCCAGGCCCTGATAGAAGCGCTTGAGCTGGCGCTCGTCCTTGATCGGGTACCAGATGGCGACCACGGTCTGGCGCATACGACCGATGGCCTCGTCCAGCGCGGTGACGCAGCGCTCCAGCTCGTCGGCCTTCTCGAACGGCGGGTCGATCAGCAGCAGGGCGCGTTTCTCCGCCACCGGCAGCAGGGCACGCGGCACGTGCCAGCCCTCGCCCAGGTGCACGGCCACGCGGCGGTCGCCCTTCATGTTGTCCTTGAGCAGCTGGCCGTCTTCCGGGTGCTTCTCGTTGAGCAGCACCCGGTCCTGCTCGCGCGTCAGCTGGCGCGCCAGCTCGGGCGAGCCGGGGTAGTAGCGCAGCCGGCCGTCCGGGTTGAGGTCCCGCAGCACGCCGAAGTAGTCGGCGGCCGCCTCGGGCAGGTCCGGCGCCTCCCACAGCCGGCCGATGCCCTCCAGCCACTCGCCGGTGCGGCTGGCCTGGTCGCCCTGCAGGTCGTAGAGACCGACGCCGGCGTGGCTGTCAAGGTAGGCGAAGGGCGCCTCCTTGCGCGACAGCAGAGCGATGATGCGGCTGATGACGAGGTGCTTGAGCACGTCGGCGTGGTTGCCGGCATGGAAGGCGTGGCGGTAGTTCATGGACGCTTTACCTGGAACGGGGCGCGAATTGTAGCCCGAAGGGATGACGACGGCAGGTTCTGGCGGTTCATCAGGCGGATGAATCTTGCTAGGCAGCCTCTATTCACGATTCTAGACTTCAGAAAGATCCCACCGGAGACGATTCATGTCCGAGTCCTTGCTCAGTTCCCGCAACCTGGCCTTCGAACTCTACGAAGTGCTGGACGCCGAAGCCCTCACCCAGCGCCCGCGCTTCGCCGATCACAACCGCGAGACCTTCGATGCCGCCATCGCCACCGCGCGAGGTATCGCCGAGGAGCTGTTCGCCCCGCACAACCGCAAGAACGACGAGCACGAGCCGCAGTACGTGGACGGCGCCGCCGTGCTGATCCCCGAGGTCGAGCCGGCGCTGCGCGCCTTCCACGACGCCGGTTTCCTCAACGCCACCCGCGACTTCGAGGCCGGCGGCATGCAGCTGCCGAACCTGCTGTCGCAGGCCTGCTTCGCCCACTTCCAGTCGGCCAACTGCGCCACCAGCTCCTACTCCATGCTGACCATGGGCGTGGCCAACCTGATCGAGGCCTTCGGCAGCGACGAGCAGAAGGCGCGCTACCTGCAGCCGATCATCGACGGCCGCTTCTTCGGCACCATGGCGCTGACCGAGCCGCACGCCGGCTCCTCGCTGTCGGACATCCGCACCCGCGCCGAGCCGCACGCCGACGGCAGCTACCGGCTCAAGGGCAACAAGATATTCATCTCCGGCGGCGACCAGCCGATCTCCGAGAACATCGTGCACATGGTGCTGGCCAAGCTGCCGGACGCGCCGCCCGGGGTGAAGGGCATCAGCCTGTTCATCGTGCCCAAGTTCCACGTCAACGACGACGGCTCGCTGGGCGCGCGCAACGACGTGACCCTGGCCGGCCTGTTCCACAAGATGGGCTGGCGCGGCACCACCTCTACCGCGCTGAACTTCGGCGACAACGGCGAGTGCGTCGGCTACCTGGTCGGCAAGCCGCACCATGGCCTGAGCTACATGTTCCAGATGATGAACGAGGCGCGCATCGGCGTCGGCATGGGCGCGGTCATGCTCGGCTACGCCGGCTATCTGTACTCGCTGGAATACGCCCGCGAGCGCCCGCAGGGCCGCCAGCCGGACGGCAAGGACCCGACCAGCCCGCAGGTGTCGATCATCGAGCACGCCGACGTACGGCGCATGCTGCTGACCCAGAAGGCCTACGTGGAAGGCGCCTTCGACCTGGGCCTGTACGCCGCCCGCCTGTTCGACGACACCCATACCCTGGAGACCGCCGAGGACCGCACCCGCGCCCTGGAGCTGCTCGACCTGCTCACGCCGATCGTCAAGTCCTGGCCCTCGGAGTTCTGCCTCAAGGCCAACGAGCTGGCCATCCAGATCCTCGGCGGCCACGGCTACACCCGCGAATACCCGGTGGAGCAGTACTATCGCGACAACCGCCTCAACCCGATCCACGAAGGCACCCACGGCATCCAGTCGCTCGACCTGCTCGGCCGCAAGGTGTCGATGAACGGCGGCGCCGCGCTCAAGCGCCTGATGGGCCTGATCCAGAACACCTGCCGCCGCGCCGAGGCCTTCGAGTCGCTGGGCCGCCTGCGCCAGCCGCTGGAGCGGCTGGTCAACCGCCTCGGCAGCGTGACCCTGGCGCTGATTGGCGACCTGATGGCCGGCAAGGTCAACCAGGGCCTGGCGAACTCGGCGCTGTACCTCAAGGTATTCGGCCACGCGGTGATCGGCTGGCGCTGGCTGGAACAGGCGATCCGCGCCGAGGAAGGCCTGGCCCGCAACAACGCGGCGGACACCGAGTTCTACCAGGGCAAGCTGCAGGCGGCCCGCTACTTCCTGACCTGGGAAGTGCCGGCATGCCATCACGAGCTGGCGCTGCTGGAGGCGCGCGACGATACCTGCCTGGAGATGCAGGCGGACTGGTTCTAAGAGCCGCCATTACGGTCGAGTCACTTTCGATCACCGCCTGACGAAAGCCCACGCATGTGGCCTGGACATAGCCCAGGCTGCTGCCCCATGCAGAGTGCATATGCACCCTGCGGAACGCGGACGCCCTAGCCCTTCGGTACTGCGGTGATCCGCCAGTCGGCGCCGACCGCGCGGATGTCGCGGATATCCAGTTCCTGGGCCTCGGCCATGCGCGCCAGCGGCCAGTCGAGCAGTGGGCGGGCGCTGGAGCCGAGGAACTTGGGCGCTACGAACAGCTGGTACTCGTCGACCAGCCCGGCGCGGGCGAAGGCGCCGGCCAGCTTCGGCCCCGCTTCCACCAGCACCTCGTTGGCGCCGCGCCCGGCCAGTTCGAGCAGCAGCCGGCGCAGGTCGACGTGGCCGTTGCTGCCGGGCACCGCCAGCAGTTCGTGGCGTTCCTCGCTGAAACGAACACGGGCGGCGGCCGCGGCGCAGGTGGCGACCAGCGCCGGGCCGGCCTGGAAGAACGGCGCGGAGAGCGGCACGCGCAGGCGGCCGTCGACCAGCACACGCAGCGGCGGTCGATCGATGGCCAGGGCGGTCAGCTCGGCGTTCAGACCCAGTTCCTCGGCGCGCACGGTGAGCCGTGCCTGGTCGGCCAGCACGGTGTCGGCGCCGGTGACGATGGCGCTGGCCCGCGCGCGCAGGCGCTGTACGGCAGCGCGTGCCTCGGGGCCGGTGATCCACTGGCTCTCGCCGCTGGCCATGGCGGTGCGGCCGTCCAGGCTCATCGCCAGCTTGACCCGGACGAACGGCAGACCCTGTTCCATGCGCTTGATGAAGCCGGCGTTGAGTTCACGCGCCTCGGCCTCCAGCACGCCGCTGTGCACGGCGATGCCGGCATCCGCCAGACGCAGCAGGCCGCTGCCGGCGACCTGCGGGTTGGGGTCGCGCATGGCCGCGACCACCCGGCCCACGCCGGCGGCGATCAGCGCGTCGGCGCAGGGCGGGGTGCGGCCGTGGTGGCTGCACGGCTCCAGGGTGACGTAGGCGGTGGCGCCGCGCGCCCTGTCGCCGGCCTGACGCAGCGCATGGACCTCGGCGTGCGGCTCGCCGGCCTTGGCGTGCCAGCCTTCGCCGACGACCTTGCCGTCCTGCACGATGACGCAGCCGACCCGCGGGTTGGGATGGGTGGAATACAGCCCCTTGCGCGCCAGCTCCAGCGCGCGGGCCATGTAGTGCTGGTCCGGCAGGCTCATTCTTTCGACGGCTCGCGGGCCAGGCGCTCGATCTCCTCGCGGAACTCGTTGAGGTCCTGGAATCGGCGGTACACCGAGGCGAAGCGGATGTAGGCGACCTCATCGAGCTTCTGCAGCTCGGTCATCACCAGCTCGCCGAGCACCCGCGACTTGATTTCACGCTCGCCGGTGGCACGCAGGCGGTGCTTGATGTGGGCGATGGCCTCCTCCAGGCGCTCGACGCTCACCGGCCGCTTCTCCAGGGCACGCTGCATGCCGGCGCGCAGCTTCTCCTCGTCGAACGGCTGGCGGCTGCCGTCGGACTTGATCAGGCGCGGCATCACCAGTTCGGCGGTCTCGAAGGTGGTGAAGCGCTCGCCGCAGGCCACGCACTCGCGGCGGCGGCGGACCTGTTCGCCCTCGGCGACCAGGCGGGAATCGATGACCTTGGTGTCGTTGGCAGCGCAGAAAGGACAATGCATTACAGAAAGGCGCCCAGGAAATGGTGGCTCATGGTAGCGCATCCGTTTGCGCAGACAAATGAACGCCCCGGAGCGAAGCCGACTTGCCAAAGCACCGATCGGCGGAGAAGATGAGAACGATTTTCATGAACTTCGATTGCTCACACATGCCTGCCGACAAAAGCTCGCCGCCCCCTTCCCTGCACAGCCTCTATGCCGACCACCACGGCTGGCTGTATGCCTGGCTCTGCAAGAAACTGCAGAACCGTGCCGATGCCGCGGACATGACCCAGGACACCTTCCTGCGCGTCCTCAATTCCCCACCACTCGAAAGGATCCAGGAGCCCCGGGCGTTTCTCTGCACCGTGGCCAAACGCATCCTGTGCAGCTTCTGGCGCCGTCATGAACTGGAGCAGAGCTACCTGTCGGCCCTGGCCAGCCTCCCGGAGCCCGTCGCTCCCTCGGAGGAGGAATATGCCCTGGTGCGTGAGGCGCTGGAGGCCATCGACCGCCTGCTGGACGGCCTGCCAGGCAACGTGCGCCATGCCTTCCTGCTCAATCGCCTGGAAGGGCTGCCCCATGCGCAGATCGCCGCGGAGCTCGGCGTCTCCCTGGCCACGGTCGAACGCTGGATCAAGCGCGCCCTGACCCATCTGTATCTCGCCCGCCTGCAGGAGGCGCCATGAGCGGCGGCAGGCGCCTCGACCCCATCGGCGAAGCGGCCATCGACTGGATGATGCGACTGGACTCGGGCAGCGCCGGCGCGACCGAACGCCAGGCTTTCGAGACCTGGCTGGCGCAGGACCCGCGCCATCGACACGCCTGGGAGCACCTGCAGGGTCAGCTGGCAGAGCCCCTGGCCCGGTTGGTCCAGGCCGAGCGGCAGATGCCCGGCCAGTTGCACGCCGCCACCCAGGCGTTGCGCCAGCCGGGGCTTTCCGCCAGCAGACGCAAGCTGCTTGGCGGCAGCGGCGCTCTGCTGGTGCTGCTTGGCCTGTCCGGTGGTATCGCCCTGCAACGCAACATGCCGCTGAACGCGGTATTCGCCGACCTGCGCAGCGGTACCGGCGAGCGCCGCCGCATCAGCTTGCCGGATGGCAGCCTGCTGATCCTCAACGCGCGCTCGGCGGTGGATCTCGATTTCAGCGCAGACCTGCGCCTGCTGCACCTGCGTGAAGGCGAGCTGCAGGTCAGCGTAGCCGCCGATGCCAGCCGTCCCTTCTTGGTGCAGACCGCCCAGGGCCGGGTGCGCGCACTGGGTACACGCTTCACCGTTCGCCAGACAGGCAGCCACAGTCTGGTATCTGTGCAGGAGCACAGCGTCGAGATCAGCACCCTCGGCGGCCAGCATGCTGTCGTCGAAAGTGGCGGCACCTTGCGTTTCAGCAGTACCACGGTCAGCCCGCAGGCGACGGACCCGAGCCGCTACGCGAGCTGGGTCGACGGCCTGCTGGAAGTTCGCGACGAACCACTGGAGGCCGTCATCGACGCCCTGCGCCCCTATCGTCGCGGCCTGCTGCGTGTCTCGCCGGAAGCCGCAAGACTGCGGTTATTCGGCGTATTTCCCCTGGACGACAGCGAACGCGCCCTGCAAGCCTTGGCCGAGGTCCTGCCGATCCGCATGGAGCGCTACGGCCCCTGGCTGACCCTGATCGACAGCCGCTGAATAAAAATATTTCTCATCATGTGAGGGGTTTTCCCGCCTCGTTGGACATGGCTAGCGAATGCCAACGAAACCCAACGAGGAATGCACCCGATGCGCCCCACCCGTTTGAACCCCGCCAGCCTGGCGCTGGCCGTGTCTCTGGCCACCAGCGGTACCCTGGCCCTGCTGCCAGTCCATGCCACCCTGGCTGCCGAAGCCAGGCTCGGCTTCGATATCGCCAGCGGCCCGCTGGAACAGACCCTGCGCCAGATCGCCCGGCAAAGCGGCCGAGTGATCGCCGCCGACCCCGCTCTGCTGCAGGGCAAGCGGTCCGCTGCCGTGCGCGGTGATTTCAACGCGGAAGAAGCCGTGCGCCAGGCCCTGAGCGGTACCAACCTGCAACTGCTGGTCACCGACAACGGCACCCTGACGGTACAGGTAGTCGAAACAGGGAGCGCCCTGCAACTGGGGGCGACCAGCATCAGCACCAGCCGCCTCGGCGCGACCACGGAAGGTACTGGCTCCTACACCACTGGCGCGACCAGCACCGCCACCAAGATGAACCTGTCGATTCGCGAAACGCCACAATCCATCAGCGTCGTCACCCGCCAGCAGATGAACGACCAGAACATGCAGTCCCTGGAAGACGTGGCCATGGCCGCGACAGGGATCAATACCGTCAAGGGTTTCGGCACCGAGCGTCCCCTGTATTACGCGCGAGGTTTCCAGGTGGACGACCTGCAGGTCGACGGCCTGCCGACCAGCGTGACCGAAAGCTTCTCGATGGACGTCATGTCCGTGAACAACATGGCCATGTATGACCGGGTCGAGATCGTGCGCGGCGCCAATGGCCTGCTGCAGGGTGCGGGCAACCCGTCAGCGGCCATCAACATGGTGCGCAAGCGGCCTACCCTGGACTATCAGCTCAAGGCCGAGATAGGCGCGGGCTCATGGGATAACTACCGGACCCAGCTGGATGTCGGCGGCCCGTTGAATGCCGAAGGGACCCTGCGCGGTCGAACGGTACTGATGTACAACAACCGCAATAGCTACCAGGACTACGCCGGCAAGGAAAACCAGCTGTTCTATGCAATCGGCGAAGCGGATCTGAGTGACTCGACCACCTTGACCGTCGGTGGATCGGTGCAGCAGGACAACAACAACGGCTACGACTGGGGTGGACTGCCGACACGCCTGGACGGCAGTTTCTACGACCTCTCCCGTTCGACCTCTACGGCCGGCAAATGGGCCTATCTGGACAAGCTGAACCGCAACGTCTTCGCCGATATCAAGCACTCGTTCAACGAAGACTGGAACCTGACCGTCGCGACCAATCTCATCTGGTCCAATGCGGACTTTCTGGCACAGGTCGGCTATCACACCTTCGATACCGACTCGTCGATGCAGTACTACCCCAACAGCGCCAGATACGATGACGAGCAGATCAACCTGGACGCAGCGCTGAACGGCGCGTTCAACCTGATGGGCCGCAAGCATGAAGTGGTCGTGGGGACGAGCATGCGCCGCGATCGCCTGCAGTACGTGACCGGCTCGCCGAGCATCTACCCTACGGTGGACGTCCTCGACTTCGATTCTTCGCAATTCCCCAAACCGGAAATAGTCGGGAACCTCACACCAAGCCGCCATGTGCGCAAGGACAAGGGGATCTACGCGGCTACCCGTCTCAATCCTGCCGACGACCTCCACGTGATCCTCGGCAGCCGCTTGAGCTGGGTCGATTACGATACCCAGGGGCCATGGGAAACCGACCGTTTCAAGGAAGACCGCAAGGTCATTCCGTACGGCGGCATCGTCTATGACATCACCGATCAGACCTCGGTCTACGCCAGTTACACTGAAATCTACAAACTGCAAAGCAACTACAGTGTCGACAACAAGCTGCTCACCCCCACGACGGGTAGCAACTACGAGATCGGCCTGAAGAACGAGCTGTTCGACGGCAGACTCAACGCCTCTCTGGCGCTGTTCCAGGTCGATCAGGCGGGTCTGCCCCAGGTCGTTCCCGAGGCAGGCCGCGTCTGCGGACCGACCCGCGATGCACGCTGCTATACCGAAGGTGCCAAGGTGCGCAACCGCGGCTTCGATGCGGAAGTGTCGGGCGAGCTGATGCCAGGGTGGAATGCCTCGATGGGTTACACCTACAGCCATCCCAAGTACGTTGCCGGGGCCCGCAAGGGCGACACCTACGGTACGGAAAACTCGCCTCAGCGACTGTTCAAGGCGGCTACCACCTATCAGCTGCCGGGTGAGCTGGACCAATGGCGAGTGGGTACCAGCGTCTATCACCAGAGCAAGCTGTACCTGAACAACATCACCCAGAGCGCTTACAACCTGGTCGATCTCAACGCCAACTATCGCGTCAACCAGAATGTCAGCGTCCAGTTGAACCTCAACAACGTGTTTGACGAGAAGTACTACACCGCCATCTTCAGCGAAGACACCGGCAACTACTACGGCGCCCCGCGCAATTTCGCGCTTACCCTGCGCTACGAAAACTGATCCGCCCCTGCGCCGGCCACCTCCGAGCCTGGGCTCACAGGTGGCTGGCACCTTGCCCTCCTTGCAACTGCGCACATCTCCTGCGGACCCGAAGTCCTGCACTCGAAGGCTCCGTTACGGCGGCCTGAAGGTTGTCGATCCTTACGGTATTTGAGCCATTGCCTTCAAGAGAAAGGCTGCGCCCGAACGCGCAAGCTCGCAGGGTGGATGACACGACGCTTGTCCACCCTCCCACCGCACAGCCCGTATCGAGAGAGAATGCTCGCCTGATCGTCCTGCCACTACCGGCGCTTTCCTTTGCATTTGCCCCGGCGCTGCTGGGAAAATCCAGCGCATTGTCCTCACCTGTACTGGTAGCCCGATGCCCCTGCGTCTGCTCGCCCTTTCCAGCCTGATCATCCTGCTCACGGCCTGCGCTTCCGAAGCGCCAAAGCCGGCACCCGCCGAGCCGGCAAATTCGATCAAGACTCCCGAACCGACACCCGCGCCCTTCCTCCATGAATTGCAAGGCAAGCTGCTCGGCGTGCCGGCCAGGGCCGATGTCGAACTGGCGTTGCTCGTGGTGGATGAGCGCGGTCGCCCGCAGCGCCTGCTGTCGAGCCTGAAACTGGTCGGCTCCGGCAACGCCCTGCCGTTTCGCCTGGGCTTCGACCCGGCCGCGTTTCCAGCGCAGCAGAAGGTCGAATTACGTGGCCGCGCCAGCCAGTCCGGCCGCCTGATCCTGCACCTGCCATCGCGCCTGATCCCGAGCGCCGATTCGCAGTCGGTGGGTGACCTGCAGCTCGTGCCGGCCCCATGAACGCTCCAGCCATCCTGCAGGACGCCCTGGGTCAACTGCTGGGCGACGCCCGCCTGGTGGCGGAAACCCTGCCGGGTACCGACCTGAAGCTGTGGCTGATCGATGCGGCGAACATGGACCGCAGCTTCAGCCCCGAGGAGACCCGGCGCATCCTCGAGGAGCCGCCCTACTGGAGCTTCTGCTGGGCCAGCGGCCTGGCCCTGGCGCGCTGGCTGGCGGAACGGCCGGAGTGGGTGCGCGGCAAGCTCGTGCTGGACTTCGGCGCCGGCTCCGGGGTGGCGGCCATCGCCGCGGCCAGGGCCGGCGCGGCGGAAGTGGTGGCCTGCGACCTCGACCCGCTGGCCATCGAGTCGTGCCGCGCCAACGCCGAGCTGAACGGCGTGGAGTTGGGCTACTCGCTGGACTTCTTCGCCGAACCGGATCGCTACGACCTGATCATCGTCGCCGACGTGCTCTACGACCGCGCCAACCTGCCGCTGCTCGACGCCTTCCTAACTCGCGGCCGGGAGGCCCTGGTGGCCGACTCGCGGGTCAAGGACTTCCAGCATCCTCTGTACCAGCGCCTCGGCCTGCTCGACGCCTGCACCTGGCCGGACCTGGCCGAGCCGGCGGAATTCCGCAACGTCAGCCTCTACCACGCCACGCGTCCCGGAAAACCCTAGCCCGGTGCAATCCGGGCTTGTATCCGCCGGCCCGCGCCCGCATTTATAGTCCAGCCTTTCGCCCTTCGAGAACGACCATGAGCGATACCCCCTACATCTTCGACGTGTCCGGCGCCGCCAGCTTCGAACAGCTGGTGATCGAGAACTCCTTCCACAAGCCGGTGCTGGTGGACTTCTGGGCCGAGTGGTGCGCGCCGTGCAAGGCGCTGATGCCGATGCTGGCCAAGATCGCCGAGGAGTACCGCGGCGAGCTGCTGCTGGCCAAGGTCGACTGCGACGCGGAGCAGGACATCGTGATGCGCTTCGGCATCCGCAGCCTGCCCACCGTGGTGCTGTTCAAGGATGGCCAGCCGGTGGACGGCTTCGCCGGCGCCCAGCCGGAGTCGGCCATCCGCGAGATGCTCAAGCCGCACGTGGCCGAGCCCGCGCCGCTGGCCGCCGACCCGCTGGAAAGCGCCCAGGCGCTGTTCGCCGAGGAACGCTTCGGCGAGGCCGAGGCGCTGCTCAAGCAGGTGCTCACCGAGAACAACGAGAACGGCACGGCGCTGATCCTCTACGCCCGCTGCCTGGCCGAGCGCGGCGAACTGGGCGAGGCCGAGGCCGTGCTCAACGCGGTCAAGGGTGACGAACACAAGCAGGCCCTGGCCGGTGCCAAGGCGCAGCTGACCTTCCTGCGCCAGGCCGCCAACCTGCCGGACGGCGCCGAGCTGAAGAGCCGCCTGGCGCAGAACCCGGGCGACGACGAGGCCAGCTACCAGCTGGCCGTCCAGCAGCTGGCGCGCCAGCAGTACGAGGCGGCGCTGGACGGCCTGCTCAGGCTGTTCGTGCGCAACCGCGGCTTCCAGGAAGGCCTGCCGCACAAGACCCTGCTGCAGGTGTTCGACCTGCTCGGCAACGACCATCCGCTGGTCACCGCCTACCGCCGCAAGCTGTACCAGGCGATCTACTGATGGCGCCCTTCCACCTGCTCATGCGGGTGCGCTACGGCGAGTGCGACGCCCAGCAGGTGGTGTTCAATGCCCGCTACGGCGACTACGTGGACGTGGCCGCCACCGAGTTCTACCGCGCCGTGTTCGGCAGCTACCAGGCGCTGCTGGACCAGGGCCTGGACAGCCAGGTGGTGCGCATGGTCATCGACTGGAGCGCGCCGGCGCGGTTCGACGACGTGCTGCAGCTGGAGGTCCGCACCCTGCGCCAGGGCAACAGCTCCTTCGCGCTGGAGGTGGACATCCGCCGCCACGCCGACCAGGCGGCCATCGCCCGCGCCGAAGTCACCTACGTGATGGTCGACGCCCGGGCCTTCACCAAGACGACCATTCCCGACGCCATCCGCGCCCAGCTGGAACGCGGCGCGCCCGACGTGACCGTCGACCAGGCAGGCTGAGCACCGTAGGGCGGGTGAAACCCGCGCCCTATCCCACCCAACGATACAGCGGCGCTTCGGCGCCGCTTTCTATCTGCACCTGCGAACAATGGCGCAGGCGCACCAGCAGGCGCTTGCCGGCCGCCTCGCCGCCGGCCAGGGCGCTCAGCTCGGCGAGCAGCTGCGGCCCTTCCATGCTCCCCACCCGCTGCAGCAGCTCCAGCGCCAGGGGCCAGTTGCGATCCGCCGGGCTGACCGGGGCCGGCGCAGGTGCGGCCGCCGTCGCCTGCGCCGGCAGATGGGCCGCCAGCTGCGCCCAGTCCCCGTCATCCATCTCCACCGTCAGGTCCACCGGCCAGTCGCCGATCCGCCCCTTGATCCGCAGCATCTTCCGCTCCTCGCCTCATCCAGGCCGCCATGCTGCCACGCCATCCGGGGCTGGCCAATTATGGCGGCAAAGTGTTACAACATAACCTAACAATCACCCGCCGGAGCCCGCCATGCGCCACATCCTGCTCGCCCTGCCCTTCGCCCTGTTGCCCCTGGCCGTCACCCAGGCCGCCAGCCACGACCATGTGCACGATCACGAGCATGCCCACGAGGAGCACGGCAGTCTCGGCACACACGAGCACGGCGTCGCCAGCCTCAACGTGGCGCTGGACGGCCAGACCCTGGAAATCCAGCTGGAAAGCCCGGCGATGAACCTGGTCGGCTTCGAGCACGCCGCCACCAGCGACGCCGACAAGGCCAAGGTCGCCGCCGTGCGCAAGCAGCTGGAACAGCCGCAGGCGCTGTTCGCCCTGCCGATCGAGGCCAAGTGCGCCCTGCAGGAAAGCGAGCTGGAGAGCCCGCTGTTCGGCGAAGCCAAGCACGAGCACGCCGATCACGATCACGGCGACGAGCACGGCCACAGCGACATCGACGCCAGCTACCGCTTCACCTGCGCCAATGCCGAGGCCCTCAAGACCCTGGAGCTGGGCAGCTTCTTCGGCAGCTTCCCCGGCACCGAGAAGCTGGAGGTGCAGCTGATCGGCCCGAGCGGCCAGCAAGGCGCAGAGCTGACGCCGAAGAACGCGCGCCTGAGCTTCTGACGCCCAGAGCAGTCGTCATTCCCGCGAAGGCGGGAATCCAGAAGAACCCCACAGCACCTGGACTCCCGCCTTCGCGGGAGTGACGGCAAGAGGTTCTTTCAGAGTTTCCCCAAGGTAAGCTGCCCCATACCTCTCCCACACGACCTGCCCCATGCCCGACTCACTGATCGAACTTTCCGACCTCGGCTTCGCCTGGCCCGGCCAGGCCGAACTGCTGGATATCCCCACCTTCACCCTGCGGCGCGGCGAGAGCCTGTTTCTCAAGGGCCCCAGCGGCAGCGGCAAGACCACCCTGCTCGGCCTGCTGGGCGGCGTGCAGAAGCCCGGACGGGGCAGCCTGAGGCTGCTCGGCCAGGAGCTGTCGAGCCTGTCTTCCGGCGCCCGCGACCGCTTCCGCGTCGACCACACCGGCTACATCTTCCAGCAGTTCAACCTGCTGCCCTTCCTCTCGGTGCACGAGAACGTCGAGTTGCCCTGCCGCTTCTCGAAGAGCCGCGCCCGTCGCGCCGCCGAGCGCCACGGCAGCGTCGACACGGCCGCCGCGCGACTGCTGGAGCACCTGGGGCTCAAGGCCGAGCTGCTGCAGCGCCGCGCCGATTCGCTGTCCATCGGCCAGCAGCAGCGGGTGGCCGCCGCCCGCGCGCTGATCGGCCAACCCGAACTGGTGATCGCCGACGAACCGACCTCGGCGCTGGACCATGACGCCCGCGAAGCCTTCCTCCAGCTGCTGTTCGCCGAATGCCGCGCGGCCGGCGCCAGCCTGCTGTTCGTCAGCCACGACCAGAGCCTGGCGCCGCTGTTCGACCGCAGCGTCTCGCTGGCCGAGCTGAACCGCGCCAGCAAGCCGGTGGAGGTATAGGGTCTGTTCCCGGTTTTTTGTGGGCCGCGCCGGAACCAGTTTTTGCGCGGAGCAAGGCATGAGGAGGGAGGTTTGGTTATTCCAAATGAACGACGAATAACGCAGCACCGCGCAAAAACTGGCCCGGCCCTCCGGGTTGCGCGTCAAATGGCGCCATGCGTTGTTGCGGAACTTGCCAAGGGGGCGACCATTGCCTGCGTCCCGCGCCTAGCCTGGCGCCATTTGACGCAGCAACGCGGCCCACAAAAAACCGGGAACAGACCCTAACATGCACCTATTGCGCATCGCCCTGGCGAGCCTCGCCAACCGCCGCTTCACCGCCCTGCTCACGGTGTTCGCCATCGCCCTCTCGGTGTGCCTGCTGCTGGCCGTGGAGCGGGTACGTACCGAGGCCCGTGCCAGCTTCGCCAGCACCATCAGCGGCACCGACCTGATCGTCGGCGCCCGCTCGGGCAGCGTGAACCTGCTGCTCTACTCGGTGTTCCGCATCGGCAATGCCACCAACAATATCCGCTGGGACAGCTTCGAGACCCTGAGCAAGCATCCGCAGGTGAAGTGGGCCATCCCGCTTTCGCTGGGCGACTCGCACCGCGGCTACCGGGTGCTGGGCACCGACGCCGGCTACTTCGAGCACTACCGCTACGGCCGCGGCCAGGGCCTGCGGCTGGCCGAGGGCAAACCGTTCGCCGACCTGTTCGAGGTGGTGCTCGGCGCCGAGGTGGCCGAGGCGCTCAAGTACAAGCTCGGCGACAGCATCGTGCTGGCCCACGGCGTCGCTACCGTCAGCCTGACCCAGCACGACGACAAACCGTTCCGCGTGGTCGGCGTGCTCGCCCGCACCGGCACGCCGGTGGACCGCACCCTGCACATCTCGCTGGAGGGCATGGAGGCGCTGCACGTGGACTGGCAGAACGGCATGCCGGCGCGCGGCGCGGCCAAGGTCTCGGCCGAGCAGGCGCGCGACATGCATCTGCAACCCAAGGCGATCACCGCCGTGCTGCTCGGGCTGAAGAGCAAGGTCGCCACCTTCGCCGTACAGCGCCAGGTCAACGAATACCGTGGCGAGCCGCTGCTGGCGATCCTCCCCGGCGTGGCCCTGCAGGAGCTGTGGAGCCTGATGGGCACGGCGGAGAAGGCGCTGTTCGTGGTCTCCCTGTTCGTGGTGCTGACCGGGCTGATCGGCATGCTCACGGCGATCCTCACCAGCCTCAACGAACGCCGTCGGGAGATGGCCATCCTGCGCTCGGTGGGTGCGCGGCCGTGGCACATCGCCGGACTACTGGTGATGGAGGCGCTGGTCCTCGCCCTGGCCGGCGCGGCGCTGGGGCTGGGGCTGCTGTATGCCGGCATCGCCGCCAGCCAGGGCTGGGTGCAGGCGCAGTACGGCCTCTACCTGCCGCTGGCGCTGCCCAGCCCCTATGAGTGGGGGCTGCTCGGCGCTATCCTGGCCGCCGCCCTGCTGATGGGAGCCGTGCCGGCGTGGCGCGCCTATCGGCAGTCGCTGGCCGACGGCCTGTCCATTCGCCTGTGAGGTTGCCATGCGTCATCTGCTGTTCGCCCTGCTGCTGTGTGCCACCTCGGTCCTGGCCGGAAACACGCGCGAGCTGACCTGGAGCGAGCTGATCCCGCCGGACGCCCCGCCGCAACCGATGCAGCAGGCGCCGATGCACGACCTGTCGCAGCTGGCCGACGCCCTGGCCGCCGAGAGCGGCCCGGCAGCCCAGCAGCTGTCGCCGAACGCGCCGGTGGTGCAGGAACTCAACGACCAGCGGATCAAGCTGCCCGGCTACATCGTGCCGCTGGACGTGACCGAGGAAGGCCGGGTGACCGAGTTCCTCTTCGTGCCCTACTTCGGCGCCTGCATCCACGTGCCGCCGCCACCATCCAACCAGATTGTGCACGTCACCACCGAGCTGGGCGTGCTGATGGACGCGCTCTACCAGCCGTTCTGGATCGAGGGGCCGCTCAAGGTCGAGGCGCGCGGCAGCGAAATGGGCACCGCCGGTTACCAGATGGCCGCCGAAAAGATCTACCCTTACGAGCTGTAGTAGTGCGACAGGCTGCCGCACACCGTACCGCCCGCCTATTGAGCCAGGTCAACAAGTCGCCCGGGCGGCGCCGTAGGATGACAGCCAGCCAACACACATTGCCGACTCCCCGGAGCTCCATGATGAAGAAGACACTGCTCGCCTCCTCCCTGATCGCCCTCGCCCTGGCCGCGCCGCTGGCCCAGGCTCACAAGGCCGGCGACATCATCGTCCGCGCCGGCGCCGTCACCGTCGATCCCCATGAAAGCAGCAGCGACATCTGGGTCGGCGCACTGGGCACCGATGTGGCCGGCACCAAGGCCACCCTGGACAGCAACACCCAGCTCGGCCTGAACTTCGCCTACATGATCACCGACAACATCGGTATCGAACTGCTGGCCGCCACCCCGTTCAGCCACGACGTGGGCGTGAAGGGCATGCCCGGCCCATACGCCGGCCTCAACGGCAAGCTCGGCGAGCTGAAGCACCTGCCGCCGACCCTGAGCGTGGTTTACTACCCGCTGGACGCCTCCTCCGCCTTCCAGCCCTATGTCGGCGCCGGCCTCAACTACACCTGGTTCTTCGACACCAAGCTGAGCAGCGCGGCCGAGGACAAGGGCTTCAGCGGCTTCGACCTGGACGACTCCTGGGGCCTGGCCGGCCTGGTGGGCCTGGACTACATGCTGACCGACAACCTGCTGCTCAACGCCCAGGTGCGCTACGTCGACATCGACACCAAGGGCACCACCAGCTTCGGCGGCCGTGAAGTCGAAGTGGACGTGGATGTCGATCCGTTCGTGTACATGGTCGGCCTGGGCTACAAGTTCTAAGCCCCGACCGCCGCACAAAAAAGCCCCGCACTCGCGGGGCTTTTTGTTGGCCATGCCCACGTTAGATGTTGTATTGCTCCGATCCCTTCTGGATCCCCGCCTGCGCGGGGATGACGAGGTAGGGGAGGAGTTTCTTCCGACCGTCATTCCCGCGCAGGCGGGAATCCAGAGACAGGCAGCTGCAGCGTTCAGCTAGAGGGGTTTGACCCCGCAACGTGTAGGGCGGGTTAGCTGCTTGCCTGCATAACCCACCGGCGGTGCCGCGGTCGATTGCGCTGGTGGGTTTCTATTGATATTGCAGGCAAGCCGTTTCCGCAGGGCAGTTGTCTGTAACACGCAACGGGGACATCTTGATGCCTGTCCCTGCCTACCTTGCCGGATAAGCAGCCGGCCACTCCGTATTGCGCCAGCCGCGCAGCAGGAGCAGACGGGTCTCGTCGTCCAGAGGCAGGCTGTAGTCGTAGGCGGCCAACACGATGCCGCGCTGGGGTCGAATCACTTTCAGGTTGATATAGACCCGGTCGCGACTGACGGCATAGGTCCCCACGATCACCGCCTGCGCGTTATGGCTGCTGATCAGGTCTCCGACCTCGCGGCTCAGCATCAGCTCGGCCTGATCCCTCAGCATGTAGGCGCTGTTGCGCAGCTTCATCTCGACCATCGGATAGCCCGCCATGGTGAAGCGTGCAGAAATCTGGTCCGTGGTGAGGCGGCCAAAGGTCGATGACCTGTCCAGGGCGTCGATATTGACCAGCGTGCCGATCAATATCGCGCCCTGCTTGAGCGGGAGGCTGTAGCGCAGCTGCTCCAGCAAGGATTCGGCGGCACGGTAGTTGGCCCGGACCAGGGGCGTGCTGGACTCCTCCCTGGCGGCCTGGGGGCGAGTCGGGGAAACGCCACAGCCCTGCAACAGCAGGCCACCCAGCAGGGAAACAACAATCAGCGACGATCGAAGGTTCATAGGCCCGAACCTCCGACGACCGGGACGTTGACGCCCTGCCATCCCGGTGCGTAAAGGCGCCACTCGGGGTCCACGGTGTAGTAGGCATCGGACACCCGGGCGTAGTAGCGGTGCTGATCCGATACGGTCGTATTGACGACCAGCTCTATCTCCGGCGTCGGGCCTCTGGCGAACTCGGAGTGAAACCATTCGGCGGCATCCAGGCCACCCGCGGCCGCGACCATCGCCGCGCCCGGCGATACGCTGCGGTAAATGCCGCGCAGCACCCACAAGCCACTGGTCAGGGTCGTCGCGGTACCGACATAACGGTACTGCAGGCGATTCGGCGAGAAGCGCACCGGTTCGGCATCCACCTCCACCACCAGAACACCGGCGCCGGTGTTCTGCTTGTGCACCGGATAGCCGGCTCTCAGAAGGGAAGTGATGAGCTGCTGGCTGAATACCCGGGCAAACGGACTCTGTGTCGCAGGCTGGCTCACATAGAGTGGTCGGTCATCCGGCAACGAGCGGATCAGTTGCCTGGCGGTGTCATCCGCGATCAGCTGCCAATGGGAGGCGGCCTGGAGCTTCTCCTGCTTGGCATGGGGAAAATTGACAGCGACAGGAACCGGGGTGAAAGGCGTTGTACAACCTGCAGCAAACAGTGTGGAGGCGAGCAACCCGGCGCTGACGGCTAACCGGCAGGCGGGCATCGGAGACAATCCAAGTCGTTTATCCATTGGAAACAGCTCATAGACTCAAGTGGTATTCGACGATCCCTTGCGGCATGCCCTGGGCAACTGGCAGGCATGCGCTGGCAGTTGGCATGTGTGCACTGAACCTATCGGCAACTGGAGGGAAAGCTTGATACGACAGTGCCATCACCAACCGCGGCGGCAACGCTCCGACGTGGCAACGCCACGCCGTTCTCCCGAGGGATTCACCCGCCCTGCTTGAGGAGCCGGGCCAGGCCTTCCTGCAGGGGCGTGGCGGGGGCCAGCCGGTAGCGCTCGCGCAGCAGGCGGTTGTCCGCCCGCGAGTGTCGGATGTCGCCGGCGCGGGCCGCGCCGTGGGTCACTTCGGGCAGGCCACCGAGCACCTGGCGGATGGCGTCGAGCAACTGGTTGAGGCTGACCGACTGGCCGTGGCCGACGTTCACCGCGTCCGGCTGCACCTGGGCCTCACCCAGCGCCTGCATCAGCAGCGGCACCAGGTCGGCGACGTAGAAGAAATCGCGGGTCTGCTCGCCGTCACCGAACACCGTGATCGGCCTGCCGGCCAGGACGCGCTCGGTGAAGATGCTGATCACCCCCGAATAGGGCGAGGACGGGTCCTGGCGCGGGCCGAAGATGTTGAAGAAGCGGAACACCGCCGGCTCCAGCCCGTGCTGGCGGCGGTAGAAGTCCAGGTAGTGCTCGCTGGCCAGCTTGTCCGCGGCGTAGGGGGTGAGCGGCGCCTTGGGTGTGTCCTCGGCCACCGCCACGCCCTCGCCGTTGTTGCCGTACACCGCCGCGCTGGAGGCGAACAGCACCCGCCGCACGCCGGCCTCGCGCATCGCCTCGCAGAGGTTCAGGGTGCCGACGAAGTTGCTCTGGTGGGTGCCGACCGGGTCGTCCACCGAGGCCTGCACCGAGGCCACCGCGGCCAGGTGGGCCACCGCGGCGCAGCCGGCCACGGCGCGGCGCACCAGGTCGGCGTCGGCCACGTCGCCCTCGATCAGTTCCAGGCGCGGGTCGTCCAGCGCCAGGTTGCCGCGCTTGCCGGTGGACAGGTCGTCCAGCACGCGCACCCGGTGGCCGGCGGCCAGCAGGGCGTCGCAGAGGTGGGAGCCGATGAAGCCGGCGCCGCCAGTGACCAGGATCAGGGAGTCGGACATGGGATTCACTCAGGCACGGCGGTAGAAACGGTCCAGCAGCGCCGGCAGGCCGGCGCGCCACGCCCGCGGCTTGATGCCGAAGGTGTGCAGGATCTTCTTGCAGGCCAGCACCGCGTGCTGCGGTTCCTCGGCGGCGTCCGGCCGGGCGGCGTGGGCCTGGGCACTGATCTCCTGCACCTTCAGCGGATGCAGGCCGCGCGCTTCGCCGAGCACCGCCTGGCCCAGGGCCAGCGGCGTGGTGGCCTCGTGGCCGCCGTAGTGGTAGATGCCCCACAGCGGGCTCTGGCAGTCCAGCTGCTTGAGCACGGCGAGGATCACCCGCGCGGCGTCGTCGACCAGGGTCGGGTTGCCGCGGCGGTCGTCGGCCAGGATCAGCTCCGGCTCCTGTTCGGCCCGGCGCAGGAAGCGGCCGAGCAGGCCATCGGCGCTGTCGTCCAGCAGCCAGCCGAAGCGCAGCAGCACGTGGCGCGGGCAGGTGGCGCGCACGCACTGCTCGATGCGCAGCAGGGCCTGGCCGCGCTGGCCCAGGGGCAGCGGCTCGTCCTTCTCGCTGTAGGCGGTGGCGCGGGCGCCGTCGAACACCCGGTAGCTGGAGGGCTGCAGCAGCAGGATGCCGTGGTGCTGGCAGAGTTCGGCCATGCGCTCCATGGCCCGCTCCTGCTGGGCGAAGCGGCGCTCGTCGAAGGCCTCGGACTGGAACCAGTCGAAGTAGTAGGCCAGGTTGATCAGCGCGTCGGGGCGGGTCTCGTCGAGCAGCTGGGTGAGGCTGGCGGTGTCCCAGCCTCCTTCCGGCGGACGCGGGGTGAGAAAGCCGATGTCTTCCTCGGCCCCCTGGCGCACCAGCGCCTGACCCAGGGCGTTACCCCCTCCCAGCAACAGCAACCGCATTCGCATAGTTCAGAACGAGACCCGAAAGACAGACGAAGCCCGGCCACGGCGGTGGCGGGCGGAAAGTGGGCATTCTGCGGGTTTCGCGGCGGATCGTCACTACCGGGCCGGGACGCGGGGTCCCGGCCCGGCGCTCTCATTGCACGGTGAAGCTGCGGCTGGCGCCGGAGAAGGCGCTGATCCGGCCGGTCACCGGCGCCTTGCTGTCGCCGTAGTGGACCAGGCGATACTCGCCAGCCGGGGTGCCCTCCGGGATGGTCCAGCGCAGCGTGGCCTGGGAGGTGCCCCAGAAGCCGTCCTTGCGCAGCCAGTGGTACTGGGTGCTCCAGTCGTTGTCGCGGGCGACCACTTGCCACAGGCCGTTCACCTTGCGCTGCACCTCGAGGAAGGTGCCCTCGGTGCGCAGGTTGTTGCGCGGGTGTCCAGAACACCGCCTGGGCCGTCTCGCCGACGCGGTACTGCGCCTTCGCGTCCGTCACTACCTGGCCGAAGCGCTTGCCCACCGGCGGGTTGTCGTAGACCACCCCGGGCAGGAAGTTGTGCTGGTCGTTGCGCAGGTCGCGCGGCGCCAGGGTGCTGATCACCGCCTGCTGGTCGCGCAGGGCCACGGCCATGTCGTGGAACACCTGCTGGTAGGCGGCCAAGGTCCAGCGCCCGAAGTGGGTGGAGCCGCCCTCGTAGTGCTGCACGTCGTACTCCTCGGCGGTGGTGACGTAGCCGGCATAGGCGTTGGACAGCCCGGCCACCACCAGCCACGGGTCGTCGCCCAGCGCGCCGCGCACGGTCTCGCGCAGGCGCCGGCCGGCCATCACGGTGAACTCGCCGGGCACCGCCAGCAGGGCGAACTGGCCGATGCGCAGGATCGACGCCGGCAGCACCTCAGGGCTCCAGGGATAGGGCTTGAACGCGCTCTGCTGGAGGATGATCGGCTTGGGCGCGTGGCAGGCCTTGTCCGCCTCGGTGGGCGGGGTGAGGGTCTGGGTGATCAGGTTGAGCAGCGGGTTGGTCTCCACCGTGCCCTCGTCAACGCCGTCCAGCCCGCGACCGTCCTCGGTGCCAGCGGCGAAGGCGTAGCCCAGGGCGGCGTTGCAGGTGTTGCGCTCCTGGCCGCCGCCGAACTCCGGCCGCACGCGGATCTTCGAGTAGTTGTTGTACTGGTGGCGGAAGTCGACGGCGCCGGTCAGCTGCAGGCTGGCGCCCTGGTACAGCGCCAGGGCCTTGTCGAACTGGCGGTCGCCGATGATCTCGGTGTTGCGGAACTGGTCGCGGGTCGGCCCGGTGCCGTCCAGGTTGAGGTTCGGCGTGGTGTCGGCGTGGTTGCTCTGGGCGAAGGAGGCGACGAAGTCCGGGTTGCCCTGGGCCCTGGCCAGCTCCTCGAAGCGCCATTCGGCGCGGCCCTTGTTGTCGCTGGTGAGCAGGGTGTTGGTCTTGTTCATCGACACCGGATGCACGGCGAACCAGCTGATCATGCCGGCGTCGCGGTCGCCCTGGCGCAGGCGCAGCACCACCATCTCCGGGTCGATCGAGCTGCCGTAGCGGGCGCGTTCCTCGGCCGGATTGTTGTCGTAGGCCGGCTGCGAGCGGTTGATGCTGGTGTCGTACAGCTCGCCGCGGTTGATCAGCACGTGGCCGGGCCGCAGGTTGGCGTGGGCCTCGGCGACGGCGGCGACGATGCCGTTGACCTGGGCCTCGAAGTTCTCCTTGATGAAGCCGAAGATGGTCACGTTGTACAGCGCGTAGTGCGACTGCCCGCCCGCCGCGCCGTGGGTGTGGGTGGCGCTGAGCACCACGTTCTGCTCGGTGTAGCGCTCGCCGAAGCGCTGCCGCAGGCGCTCGACCACCGCCTGGTTGACCGACTGGAACAGGGCGCCGGCGTCCACGTTGACGAACACCACGGCCGGCCCGTCGTTGGGCTGGGCGATGATATAGGCGCGGGCGTACTGGCGGTTGTGGATGCCGCTGCTCTTCTGCGCGGGGTCGGCGTAGCCCATCATGCCGACCTCGGCGGCGGCACCGGTGACGTCGTACTTGCCGACGCCGATCAGGTAGTTGTCGCTGTAGGCCAGGGCGACCAGGGGCAGGAAGCCGAACAGCACGGCCAGGAATGACGATAACGCTCTTCTTGTTGTTTTCATGATTCAGCACCTCGAGCCGGAGGCTCTTGCAAGACTGCAATCGGTGGCTTGAACTCAGCCGGTGGGTTTCTCGGTCGGCCCGGGCTCGCGGCGGCAAAGCTCCGCCCTGCGGCGTTGCCGCAAGCCCGAACCCCCAAGCTGGAAATACCGTCATGGAAAAACAGCCACGCCGCCCCCGGCGTGGCCTATCTGCAAACAGCGCTCCTACAAAGGAGCAGCAACTACCGTGGGAGCGGCCTTGGCCGCGAAGCTTCGGCCCTGTCGCGGCCAATCGGAATGCCGCCCAGTCGCTCCCACAAGAGCGACAGCCTGGTTCTCGACGCCATGGCGCCAGAACTACGCTGCCGCTTCAGCCCCTACTGGGTACCCTTGCGCCGCAGGCTGGCGGGGGTGAAGTAGCTGTCCGGCGGCGGCGCCAGGTGGAACTGGCGCGGCGCCTTCTCGTTGTTGCGCAGGCCGATCACCGTGTAGCTGCGGGCGATCAGGTCGTGGAACACGATATTCACCGGGGTGATCACCGGCACCTCGTAGGCGTTCTTGGTGAAGGCCAGGTTGACGTGCCACAGCTCGCCGCGGGCGTCGTAGTTCTCCACCATCAGGGCGTACCAGCTGTCCTCGTCGAGGTAGAAGCGGCGCTTGGCGTGCACGTGGCGCTGGCCCGGGCGCAGGGTGGCCTCGACCACCCACACGCGGTGCATCTCCCAGCGGGTCAGGTCGCTGTTGAGGTGGCCCGGCTTGACCAACTCGCCGGCCTTCATGCCCGGCTTCTCCATGGCGTAGTTGTGGTACGGCACCAGCAGCGCCTGCTTGCCGACCAGCTTCCAGTCGTAGCGGTCGGTGGCGCCGTTGTACATGTCGGTGTCGTCGGCGTAGATGCCGTCGATCGGCGTGTCGTAGGCCAGGGTCGGGGCGCGCCGCACGCGGCGCTGGCCGGGGTTGTAGATCCATGCCGAGCGCGGCTCGGCGACCTGATCGATGGTCTCGTGCACCAGCAGCGCGCGGCCCACGTCACGCGACGGCGGCAGCAGCTCGCTGGCGAAGTAATAGAGGCGGTTGCCCAGGCTGTCGGCGTCCTTCTTCGGGTTGTAGTAGTTGGACAGCAGCTGGATGCGCTCGCGCAGCAGCGAGTAGCTGCCGCTGGTGGTGACCTGTGCGGTCACCGCCACCTCGTCGGTGTAGCGCGCCTGCCAGCGGGCGATGTGGTTCCAGATCGCCTCGCGGCCATCGGCCGGGATCGGGAACGGGATGCCGCCGTAGGCACCCACCAGGCCATAGCCGGAGCCGCCCAGCTCGGCCTTCTGCGCGTTGACGGCAGTGTTGCGGTAGATGTCTTCCGGCGCGGCGAAGCTGCGATGGCTGGTGTAGACCGGCAGCTTGAAGGTCTGCGGGTAGGCCTTGAGCAGCGCCTTGACGCCGTCGCTGAGGTTGGCCGCGTCGGCGTCCATGTTGCCGGCGTCGATCACCCGCAGCGGCTTCTCGTCGGCGTAGGGGTCGACGTGAAAGCTGCCCGGGCCGCCGTAGCCGGCCGGCGCCTGGGTCATGCCGCCGGTCCACTCCGGGATGCCCTTGGCCGCGTCGCCCTGGCGCTCGGCGCCGAAGGGGGTCAGCGCGCCCTCGAGTTGTGCCGCCTGCTCGGCGCTCACCTTGGCCTGGGCCGCCAGGGGCAGCAGCAGGCCGAGGGAGAGCAGGACGGAGGTGAATGCGGTTCTGGTCATGTGGTTTCCACCGTCAGAAGGAGTAGGAGACGTTGAGGGCGACGTGATCGCGGTCGATCAGCGCGTTGTCCTTGCGCGCGCCCCAGAACGAGGTGTAGGCCAGCTTGCCGGCCAGCTTCTGGCCGTACTTGGCGCCCAGCTCGACGGTGGCGGACTTACGCCCCTGGATGAAGTTCTCGTTGAGCGCGGGCGAGGTGCCGGACACGTCCTGGCGGAAGGTGATCCCCGGCATCAGGTCGAAGTTCGGCGTCACGTCCTGGATCAGGCCGGAGAGGTTCACCGTGTAGCCCCAGGCGAAGGAGTCCAGGTACTCGTAGTTGACCGTGTCGAGCAGGCTGCCCGGCACATGGTTGAAGGCCACCTCGGCCAGCACCATCAGGTCGTCCAGGCCGGCGGTGGGGCCGAAGGCGTGGATGGCCGAGACCGAGCCGGTGTACAGCTCGTGGCGCTTGTACAGGTCGATGCCGCGGCGCGGGTCGTTGGCCGAGCCGTCGCCGAACTCGCCCAGGTCGATGCTGCCGCCACTGGCGCCGCCAGCACCCAGGGCGCCCTCGGCCATCTGCTCCAGTTCGTAGGTCATCGAGGGTTCCAGCGGCGCATTGGGCCGGTAGGTCAGCTCGCCGGCCAGGCTGGTGTCGCCGAGGGTGCCGGACACGCTGAGACCGAACAGGCGGATGTCCTCGGGGTAGATGAAGTCGTAGTAGCTGCTGTCGAGCAGGGCCAGGCCGTCCACCAGCGGCACCGAGGCCGGGTCGAGCAGCTGGGCCAGGCCGCACAGGTCGGCGAAGCGTCCGCCGCTGCCGGCGCTGCAGGCCATGGACTGGCCCTTCTGCATGCGCAGGAACGGCACCTTGCTGTGGTAGTTGAGGTAGTAGAGGCTGAACTCGGTGTTGTTCCACTGCTCCACCAGGTAGCGCAGGGCGAAGCCGTACTGGCCGTCGTCGCGGGCGTCGTGCTCGCGGCCGTAGCGGGCGCCGGCGACGATGCCGTTCTCGCCGTTGAGCCCCGGCACCAGCTCGGCCAGCGGGCCCAGCTCGTTGCGCAGGTCCACCAGCACGCCGTTGCTGCCCTTGCCGAAGTAGTCCTGGTTGTTGAGGAAGGCGCCGGTGGGGATCAGCTCGTGGCCCTTCCACTCCAGCCCGTAGAAGGTCTCGAAGTTGAGCGAGTCGGTCAGGCCGAGCTGGGCGGAGACCATGTTGGTCGGCAGCAGGGCGTCCTTGAAGCTGGCGTTGGGCAGCACCACCCGGCCGATGTCCACCGGATTGATCACGTTGAGGCCGTCGGCATAGAAGATGCCCTCGCCCCAGTTGATCACCTGGCGGCCGAACCGCACGCTGACCGGCATCTCGCCGATGTAGCGGTTGGTGTAGAGGTAGGCGTCGAGCAGGCGCGCACGGTGGCCTGCGCGGTTCTTCAGGTCCGAGGGGTAGCGCTCGTCGCTGTCGGTGTTGTGGGTGTCGAAGCCGTCGCCGCTGGGGTCGTGGTCCATGATCTGGGTGTCGTACCAGGCGGTGCCGCGGACGAACAGGCCGTCCTGCTCGGTACGCACGTGCAGCTCGGACGTCAGCTTGAATTCATTGGAGACGAACCCGGTGTCGTAGTACTCGCTGCCGTCGTTGTTGTTGGCGAAGATGTTCTGCCCGCCGCGCTCGATGCGCTCGGGCGAACTGGTGCGGTACACCGACGTGAATTCGACGACGCTCTCGAGAGAGGTCGTCAGATCGGGACCGGTCTCGATCTCGAAAGCCTGCAGCTGCGTCCCCCACAGCCCAAGCCCAATTGCCAATGCCACCTTGTTTTTGTTGTATGACATATGCACCTCCTGAGTCCCGATGAAATTAACGGCAACAAAAAAGCCGGCATGGGGCCAAAACGGACAAAAAGGAGGGCTCAAGAGGCCTGTCACATTTTCAAACACTTTCATCGCGCGGTATTTGCGGCACACTGCCGGGCAGCCATCTTCGGGCAGTGAGGGATGCACAGGCATGAAACCCATCGTCGATCCGCGCTATTCGGAAGCCTCGGCGCCGCCGCAGATTTCCCGCTTCCTGCTGCAGCACGCGGTCGCCTGCGGCCATGACCCGGCGCTGCTGTGCCGTGGCCTGGGCTTCGCCCCGGAGGATCTGAAACGGCCGGACTACCGCCTGTCCTTCCGGCAGAGCTACCAGCTGGTGCGGCGCGCCCGCCAGGTGCTGGGCGACAGCGGCCTGGGGCTGACGGTCGGCAGCCGGCAGACGCCGGTGTCCTGGGGGCTGGTCGGCCTGGCCATGCTGGCCTGCCCGGACCTGGGCACGGCGCTGGACCTGGGGCTGCGCTACCAGTGGCACATCGGCAGCCTGCTCGACTACCGCATGGAGATCGTCGGCGGCCAGGTGATGTTCTACGCCACGCCGCGCTTCTTCGACCCGGACGTGGCGGTGTTCTACCTGGAGGAGGCGTTCTCCAGCAGCCTGGCCATCGTCCGCTTCCTGGCCGGCGCGGACCTGGTCGCCAGCCGCATCGAGGTGCAGTACCCCGCCCCGCCGCACGCGCAGCGCTACGAAGAACTGTTCCGCTGCCCGCTGCGCTTCGCCAGCGAGCACAACCTGATGCAGTTCCCGGCCGCCTGGCTGGAAATGCCACTACCGACCCGAGACGACTACGTGGTGGCCGAGGCCTGCATGCTGCTGGACGGGGCGAGCCGGCACGAACAGGGGCTGAGCGACCTGATCGAGACCATCGAGCGCGAAGTGCGCAAGAACCTGGAGGCGCCGCCGTCGCTGAGCCAGCTGGCCAGCCAGTTGAACCTGAGCGAGCGCACCCTGCGCCGGCGCATCGGCGACGCGGGCCTGAGCTATCACGGAATCGTCGACGAACTGCGCCGGGCACGTGCGCTGCAGCTGCTCGGCCAGCGCGACAACCGGCTGATCGACGTGGCCTGCGCCACCGGCTTCAGCGACGTGCGCAACTTCCGCCGCGCCTTCAAGCGCTGGACCGGCGTGACCCCGCGCACGGCGAAGCAGCGTATCGCCCAGGAGTGAGCCGCGACGGTGCGCACGGCGCACCCTACCCAGGTCTGCCCGAGATCGTAGGGTGCGCCGCGCGCACCGATTGCCGCGTCACCGTAGGAGCGAGCTCTGCTCGCGAACCAAGCATCTTCGCGAGCAGAGCTCGCTCCTACGGCGCCACGACCATCAGGACTCCTGATACACCGGCCAGCGCTCGACGATGCGGCCGCCGCGCACCGCCAGCAGGTCGCCGAATTGCAATAGCACCGACTCGCTCTGGGTCGGCCGCAGGAACACCTGGTCGTCCACCCCCAGCCCCACCGCCGGCGAGCCGTTGACCAGTTCCTGGTTCGAGCTGCGCCCGTACACGCCGCTCAGCTGCAGCCCGGCGGGCGAGGCGAAGTCGGCCTGCCAGTTGCCGCCATAGATGAAGAAGGTCTCGCGCTGGTTGACGTCCCACCAGGAGAACAGCCGCGACTTCTCGTCCAGCGCCGGGATGCGCAGCGCCCCGGTGCGCTTGAGCACCGGCGTGGCGATGTATACCGCCGGCACGTGCTCGGCCAGCGAAGGCAGGTCGTAGTGGCTGGGCTTGAGCAGGCCGGTGCCGATGGCCACCTCGGTGCTCAGCGACTCGCCCTCGTGGGCGCGGTAGCTGGGGCTGCCGGCGGTGTTCAGGGTCAGGCCCTCGCGCCACAGGGCGGGGAAGCGCTGGCGCGTGAAATCCACATGACCCTGGTACAGCGCCATCACCTTGGCCAGCAGCTCGTCCTGGGTGCCGAGCAGGTCCGGCAGGTTCATGCCGACGAACGGGTCGTAGCCCATGAAGCCGGCGAATTCCAGGTGCTGCGGGTTGTCCGCGATCAGCTGCAGCAACTGCCCCAGCGCCTGGGTGTCGTGCACGCCGCCGCGGTGCAGGCCGACGTCCAGTTCGATGTTGATGCGCAGCCGCGTGCCCAAGCCTTGAGCCAGCGCCAGGTACTGCCCCAGGCGCTCGGGGGTGTCGATCAGCCACTGCAACTGGCGGGCCGGGTCGAACGGGCCGCGGTGGCGCTCGTAGAACAGCTGCGCCGAGCGCACCGGCAGCGGCTTGCCGAGCAGGATGTCGGCCTCGGGGAACAGCCGCGCGTCGTGATTGAGGAACGGCTGGTGGAAGGACATCAGCCGCCGGGTGCCGATACGCTCGCCGACGTAGCGCAGCAGATCGGGCGCCGGCAGGGACTTCTCCACCAGACGCAGATGCTTGCCGCTGCGCGCGAGGAACTGGCGTATCACCTCGATGTTGTGGTCGAGCCGGTCGAGGTCGATCACCAGCGCCGGGCGCATCGGCCCATTGGCCTTCAGCTCCTGGTTCAGCGCCTGGAAGTAGGCGTCGTGCGGCTGGCCGTGATCGCGCGGACGCAGCCACGCCGCGGCCAGCAGCCCGCCGGCGCCCAGGCCGGCCAGTACGAAAGAACGTCGCTTCATCACCACTCCTCAAGCAAGGCCGAAGATGCCGGCCAGGTGCGCGTTGACGAAGCGGCCGCGCGGGTCCAGCGCCTGGCGCACCTCGGTGAACTCCTTCCAGCGCGGGTACAGCGCTTCGAGCTGGCGCGCGCCCAGGCTGTGCAGCTTGCCCCAGTGTGGCCGCCCCTGGTACTTCCAGAAGATCGGCTCGATCGCGGCGAAGAAGTTGTGATGGTCCATCGCATAGTGCTGGTGTACCGAGATCGCGCAGCTGTCGCGCCCCTCGAACATGCTCAGGGGAATGTCGTCGGCCTTGACGTAGCGGTACTCGATGGGGAACCAGGTGCGCAGGTTGCCGTCGTCGATGCGCTTGAGGATCTCGCGCAGGCAGGCCGGGCCCTGCTCGGCCGGCACCGAGTACTCCATCTCGTTGAAGCGCACGTTGCGCACGTTGGCGAAGACTTCGTAGGAGTCGTCCACCCGGTCCTCGAAGCTGGCCAGGTGGCGCATGTTGTTCAGCAGGCTGCGGCGCAGGTCGGGGAAGTCGCTCAGGTACTTGTCCAGCCCCTCGATCAGCCCGACGAAGCCGTTGCCGCCCTCCTCGTCCGGCGGCAGCGGCGGCGTCTCCGGGTCCTCGGTCTCGTTCAGCGCCACCGACAGCGCGTAGTCGGAGTGGGTGACCACCAGCATCTCCCAGTGCTGGTTGTCGCGCGTGAGGTTGTCGATGTCCTCCAGCAGCTCCTCGGTCTTGGCGATCCACTGGCGCTCGCGCAGCCGGTAGGCGCGGCGGTTCTGCAGGCGCACGCGGGTGACCACGCCCAGCGCGCCGAGCGACACCCGCGCGGCGTCGAACAGCGCGGGATTGTTCTCGCGGCTGCAATCGAGCACGTCGCCGGCGGCGCTGACCAGCTGCAGACCGCAGACCTGGGCGGAATAGGAGCCGAAGTCGACGCCGGTGCCGTGGGTCGAGGTGGCGATCGCCCCGGCCAGGGTCTGGTAGTCGATGTCGGCCATGTTGATCAGCGCCTGTCCGACCTCCTTGAGCGGCGCGCCCATCTGCGACATCGGCGTGCCGCCGGCGAACTCGGCCTGCAGGGTCTGCGCGTCATGGCCCAGCAGCCCGGAGAAGTGGCTGAGCGACAACAGGGTGCCGTCGGTGGGCACCAGCGCGCTGAAGGAATGCCCCGAACCGACCGGGCGGATCTTGCCCGGCGCCTGGCGGATGGCCTGGATCAGCTCGTCCAGGTTCTTCGGTGCCAGCCGCTCCAGCGGCAGGCAACTCTGCGCGCCGGACCAGTTGCGCCAGGGGATCGGCCGCGACGCGAGCGCCGGCTCCGCCCACAGCGAGCGGGCCGGCAGCGCCAGCACGGCGCCCAGCAGGCTGGCGCGTTGCAACAGTTGGCGGCGGGAGAACGGCTGGCCCATGTCAGCGGCCCTCCGTCGGCGTTGCCGACATGAATTCGATCAGCGCCTGGAACTCCTCCGCCGAGCACTGCATGCACAGCCCCATCGGCGGCATGCCCTGGAAGCCGTTGATGCTGTGCTCCAGCAGGGTATCCATGCCCTTGGCCAGGCGCGGCGCCCAGGCCGCGGCGTCGCCGGTCAGCGGCGCGCCGGCGGAGGGGTTGGCATGGCACTGCCGGCAGCTGGCGGCATACAACTGGGCCAGCGCGGCATCCGCCGGCATGGCCTGCGGATCGCCCGCCCGCGCCTGCGCCCCGCCCTCGTCGCCACAGCCCGCCAGCAACGCGCACAACCCCAGCCCCAAGGCCCGGTTGCGCCAGCCACTGGCAGCCCTCCGGCTCAAGCCCCGCCCTGCCTGCATAGTCCCCTCCGAACGCCGGTTCATCACGATGCCGCTCACACTAGAGCAGCGCCGTCCGGCGCATGAGGTCCCAAACGGCCAGCGAAGAACCTGAAAACGGTCAAGGCAATCGGCGGGATTGCGGCCGTGGACCGCCAGTGAATCCGGGAGGTCGGGGACGGCCCGGGCCGCCCCCGTGCGCGTCTCAGCGCTGGTTGAAGCTCTGGATCAGGTTGGCGTAGGCCGGCAGGTGGCCGCCGAGGATGCCGCCGAAGCCCTCGATGTCGTTGCGCCAGTCGCGGTGCAGTTCGCCGCCCACGCTGAACCAGTTGACCAGCTGCGCGCCGGCGTGGGCCATGCGGGTGAGTGCTGCGTCGCGCACGCTGGTGTTGAAGGTGCCGGATGCGTCGGTCACCACGAACACGTCGTAGCCGGCCTCCAGCGCCGACAGGGTCGGGAAGGCGACGCAGACGTCGGTGACCACCCCGGCGATGATCAGCTGGCGGCGGCCGGTGGCCTTGACGGCGGCGACGAAATCCTCGTTGTCCCAGGCGTTGATCTGCCCGGGACGGGCGATGTAGGGCGCGTTCGGGAACATCGCTTTCAGCTCGGGCACCAGCGGGCCGTTGGGGCCGGTCTCGAAGCTGGTGGTGAGGATGGTCGGCAGCTTGAAGAACCTGGCGATGTCGGCCAGGGCCAGCACGTTGTTCTTGAATTCGTCCGGGCTGTAGTCGCGCACCAGCGACAGCAGGCCGGCCTGGTGGTCGATCAGCAGCAGGGCGGCATCGTCCTTGTCCAGACGCTTGTAGGTGAAGGGCATGGCGGTATCTCCGAAGGCTGGGTGGAAGGAATTCCAGGCTAGACCAGCGGCCCGCAGCCCACAGCCCGCCCATCGGCGAAATGGCTTTTCGCCCGGCGCGAACAATCGCGGCGCGCGGGGAGGCTATGCTGCGCCGATCAACCGCCAGGAGGCCGCATGAAACTGGACCTGCAGGAAATCGAAACCTTCCTCCGCGTCGTCGAGCTGGGCAGCGTCAGCCAGGCCGCCCAGCGCATGGGGCTGTCCAAGTCGGTGGTCAGCAAGCGCCTGAGCGACCTGGAGAAGCACCTCGCCACCCGCCTGCTGCACCGCTCCACCCGCCGGGTGACGCCCAGCGACACCGGCCTGCAGTTCTACGAGCAGGCGCGCCAGGCCCTGGCGCAGCTGACCGAGGCCGCCGAGACGGCCGCCAGCAGCGAGAGCGGCCTGCGCGGCCACCTGCGCCTGCAGGCGCCGATGAGCTTCGGCACCCTGTGGCTGGCGCCGCTGCTCGCCGAGTTCATGGCCGAGCAGCCGGAGCTGCGGGTCGACCTGCAGCTGGACGACCGCATCCTCGACTTCGAGCGGGAAGGCTACGACCTGTGCATCCGCATCTCGCGCCTGGGCGACAGCGCGCTGATCGCCCGCAGGCTGGCCGCCAGCCCGCGGGTGCTCTGCTGCAGCCCGGACTACGCCGCGCGCCACGGCGTGCCCGCCAGCGCGGCGGAAATCGCCCGTCACCCGGGCATCGGCTACAGCAACGTCAGCACCGGCCAGGTCTGGACCTTCAGGTCGGAGAGTGACGGCGAGCCCTTCAGCCTGGCGCCCCAGGGGCGCTTCACCAGCAACAACGGCGAGATCATGTGCGAGATGGCGGTACGCGGCCTGGGGCTGGCGGTGCTGCCGCGCTTCATCGCCCAGCGCGCGCTGGACAGCGGCGCCCTGCGAGAGATTGACATCGGCGCCACGCCGGTGGACGACGACATCTACGCCCTGTACCCGCGCGCCGGGCGCGGCTCGCGCAAGGTGGCGGCGCTGTGCGACTTCCTCCAGGCCCGCCTGGCGAGCGCG
>NZ_JAOEEE010000042.1:0-40173 GCF_029837675.1 Pseudomonas sp. GD04015
CCGCTCTCACAAGGACCGCCGCCACACTGGCCGTCCCGCTAAAAAGACTGCTGCCCGCCTGCCGTGACGCATGGGGTAACCGTCATCAGCGAGCGGGTATCAACCTGATTCAATTTGCTGATAGTACCTTCGGGCGATACTAAGTCTTGGTTATCCGGTCCTAAGCTGGGGTCACACCAGTCACCCCAAAGCGTGCCACTACGGCGCCGCGGAGCCCCTGACCATGTCCAATAACAACAACGGCTATCCCTCCAGTCTTTCCGCCTGGGTCACCGTGACCATCCTGATGGTCGCCTACGTGCTGTCGTTCATCGACCGACAGATACTCAACCTGCTGGTCGGCCCGATCCGGCGCGACCTGGACATCACCGACACCCAGATGAGCCTGCTGATGGGCCTGTCCTTCGCCCTGTTCTACACGGTGTGCGGCATCCCCCTCGGGCGCCTGGCGGACACCAAGAGCCGGCGCGGCCTGATCGCCGTCGGCGTGCTGTTCTGGAGCGCGGCCACCGCCGCCTGCGGCATGGCCAAGCAGTACTGGCAGTTCCTCCTGTGCCGGGTCGGCGTGGGTGTCGGCGAGGCGGCCCTGTCGCCCGCGGCCTACTCGCTGATCGCCGACAGCTTCCCGCCGGAGCGCCGCGCCACCGCCATCAGCGTGTATTCCATGGGCGTCTACCTGGGCTCGGGCATCGCCTTCCTGCTCGGCGGCCTGGTGATCCAGTTCGCCTCCGCCAAGGGCGACGTGGTGCTACCACTGCTTGGCGAAGTGCGGCCCTGGCAGCTGATCTTCCTCATCCTCGGTGGCGCCGGCGTGCTGTTCACCCTGCTCATGCTGGCCGTGCGCGAACCGGCCCGGCGCGGTGTCGGCGCCGGCGTGGCGGTGCCGCTGGCCGAGGTCGGCCGCTACATCCGCAGCAACCGCCGCACCGTGCTGTGCCACAACTTCGGCTTCGCCGGCCTGGCCCTCGCCGGCTACGGCAGCGCGGCCTGGATTCCCACCTTCTACATCCGCACCTATGGCTGGGACGCCGGCCAGGTGGGCATCGTCTACGGCTCCCTGGTGGCGGTGTTCGGCTGCCTCGGCATCGTCTTCGGCGGGCGCCTGGCGGACTGGCTGGCCAAGCGCGGGCGCAGCGACGCCAACATGCGCGTCGGCCTCTACGCGGCGCTGGGCTCGCTGCCCTTCGTCCTCGCCTTTCCGCTGATGGGCGACGCGTTCTGGGCCAGCGTGCTGATGGCGCCCACCGTGTTCTGCCTGAGCATGCCCTTCGGCGTGGCGCCGGCGGCGATCCAGGAGATCATGCCCAACTCCATGCGCGGCCAGGCCTCGGCGCTGTACCTGTTCGTCATCACCCTGATCGGCCTGGGCCTCGGCCCGACCGCCGTGGCGCTGGTGACCGACTTCGTGTTCGCCGACGACAACGCCCTGCGCTACTCACTGCTGATCGTCACCGCGATCGCCGTGGTGTCGTCCATCATCCTGCTCTGGCGCGGCCTGAACCCCTACCGCGAAAGCCTGCAGCGCCTGCAGCAGTGGTCCCTGGGCGCCGCCTGACGGCCCCCTGCCCCAGCCTCGAAAAGCCCCGCCCCGGCGGGGCTTTTTTCTGTCTCCGCATGCGCGGTAATCGACTGACCGCTCACGGATTTCATCCGGGCTACGGCCGGTGCGCGCGGCGCACCCTACGGGCGGCCACACGCAGTGGGTACATCACCTTTCCCTGTCCATGGGGTTTCGCTGATGACCATCCATTCAGGTGATTTCTGAGCGGCGCAAGCGCCCACGGAGCAACGCCGTTAATACTTTCGGATGACATGGCAAATACATCCTTGGTGCGCTTATGCGCCTGTCATCCGCTGGGTAGGGTGCTGGCAGTTGCACCCCCATTCACGGAGAGCCTCATGACAAAAACAACAAGGCCCGGAATCTTCCAGCCGCACACCCTCACCCTGGCCATCGCCCTCGGAGCCGCAGCTCCGGCGTACGCCGTCAACTTCAACATCGGGGAAATCGAAGGTCAGTTCGACTCGTCCATGTCGGTAGGCGCCAGCTGGGCCATGCGCAGCGCCGACCGCGATCTGGTCGGCCAGGCCAACGGCGGCACCGGCTTCACCCAGACCGGTGACGACGGCCGCCTCAACTTCAAGAAGGGCGAAACCTTCTCGAAGATCTTCAAGGGCATCCACGACCTCGAACTGAAATACGGCGACACCGGCGTGTTCGTGCGCGGCAAGTACTGGTACGACTTCGAGCTGAAGGACGAGAACCGTCAGTGGAAGGGGATCGACGACCACAACCGCAAGGAGGCCGCCCAGTCCTCCGGCGCCGAGATCCTCGACGCCTTCGTCTACCACAACTACAGCATCGGCGATCTGCCGGGCTCGGTGCGCCTGGGCCGCCAGGTGGTGAGCTGGGGCGAGAGCACCTTCATCGGCAACAGCATCAACGCCATCAACCCGATCGACGCCGCCGCCTTCCGCCGTCCCGGCGCGGAGATCAAGGAAGGCCTGATCCCGGTGAACATGTTCTACCTGTCGCAGAGCCTGACCGACCAGCTCTCCGCCGAGGCCTTCTACCAGATCGAGTGGGACCAGACGGTGGCCGACAACTGCGGCACCTTCTTCGCCAGCGCCGACGTGGTCGCCGACGGCTGCGACGACAACTACAACATCCTCGACGCCAACACCGTCCGGACCCTGATGGGCCTGCAGTCGACCCTCGCCTCCCTGGGCGTGCGCGTCGAGCCGGAGGGCCTGCTGGTCAACCGCGGCGGCGACCGCGACCCGCGCGACAGCGGCCAGTTCGGCGCCGCCCTGCGCTGGATGGGCGACGACGCGGAATACGCCGCCTACTTCCTGAACTACCACAGCCGCACGCCCAACCTGAGCATGCAGAACGCCGGCGCGGCGGACATCAACCGGGCCCTGACCGTCGCCGGCGGCGCCCTGGCGCAGCCGATCCTGCTGGGCCGCGGCAGCTACTTCCTCGAATACCCCGAGGACATCCGCCTGTACGGCCTGAGCTTCTCCACCTCGCTGCCCACCGGCACCGCCTGGCAGGGCGAGATCAGCTACCGGCCGAACATGCCGGTGCAGATCAACACCACCGACATGACCGGCAAGCTCGCCACCACCGTGGCCGGCGCCGCCGCCACCGGCGGCCTGGCGGGCGCGCTGGCCCAGGCCGACGCCATCAGCCGTGGCTACAACCGCAAGGAAGTGACCCAGGTACAGACCACCTTCACCCACTTCTTCGACCAGGTGATGGGCGCCGACCGCGTGACCCTGGTGGGCGAGATCGGGGCCACCCATATCGGCGGCCTGGAGAGCAAGGACCAGCTGCGCTACGGCCGCGACTCCATCTATGGCTCGCCCTACGGCACCAGCGCTTCCAACATCGCCTCCGCCAACGAATACGGCTACCACGGCTTCTTCACCAACACCTCCTGGGGCTATCGCGCCCGCGCGGTGTGGGACTACAGCAACGTGATCGCTGGCATCAACCTCAAGCCCAACGTCTCCTGGTCGCACGACGTGGACGGCTACGGCCCGGTGTTCAACGAAGGCTCCAAGGCGGTCAGCATCGGCGTCGACGCCGAGTACCGCAACACCTACACCGCCAGCCTCTCCTACACCGACTTCTTCGGCGGCGACTACAACCCGATCACCGACCGCGACTTCCTCGCGTTCAGCGTCGGCGTGAACTTCTAATCAGGCTCCACAGAGAATCAGTCAGCATGAAAACAACAAGACAACTGATCAGCGCCCTCACCCTCTCCCTGCTGGCCGGCAGCGTGCTCGCCGCCGTCTCGCCGGAAGAAGCCGCCAAGCTCGGCACCAGCCTCACCCCGCTCGGCGCCGAAAAAGCCGGCAACGCCGACGGCAGCATCCCCGAGTGGACCGGCGGCCTGCCCAAGAATGCCGCGCCCATGCTCCCGGGCGGCTTCCTCGGCAACCCGTTCGCCAGCGAACAGCCCCTGTTCACCATCACCGCGCAGAACCTGGACCAGTACAAGGACAAGCTGGCCGAAGGCCAGATCGCCATGTTCAAGCGCTACCCCGAGACCTACAAGATGCCGGTCTACCCCACGCACCGCACCGCGGCCGTGCCGGACAGCATCTACGAGGCGGCCAGGAAGAGCGCCGTGAACACCAGCCTGATCGAGGGCGGCAACGGCCTGAAGGGCTTCTCCGAAAGCCGCAACTACGCCTTCCCGATCCCGCAGAACGGCCTGGAAGTGCTGTGGAACCACATCACCCGCTACCGTGGCGGCAACATGCGCCGCAGCATCGTGCAGGCCGCGCCGCAGGCCAACGGCTCCTACACCCTGGTGCAGTTCGAGGACGAAGTGGCGGTGCCCGGCTCGACCAAGGGCCTGGACCCGAAGAAGGCCGAGAACGCCCTGCTGTTCTTCAAGCAGCGCGTCACCGCGCCGTCGCGCCTGGCCGGCAACGTGCTGCTGGTGCACGACTCCCTGGACCAGATCGCCGAGCCACGCATGGCCTGGCTGTACAACGCCGGCCAGCGCCGCGTGCGCCGCGCGCCGCAGGTCGCCTATGACGGTCCGGGCACCGCCGCCGACGGCATGCGTACCTCCGACAACTTCGACATGTTCAACGGCGCGCCGAACCGCTACGACTGGAAACTGGTCGGCAAGCGCGAGCTGTACATCCCCTACAACAACTACAAGCTGCAGTCGCCGGAGGTGAAGTACAGCGACATCGTCAAGGCCGGCCACACCAACCAGGACCTGGCGCGCTACGAGCTGCACCGCGTCTGGGAAGTCGAGGCCACCCTGAAGTCCGGCGAGCGCAACATCTACGCCAAGCGCCGCTTCTTCATCGACGAGGACAACTGGCAGATCGCCGTCTCCGAGCACTACGACGGCCGCGGCCAGCTGTGGCGCATCGGCCAGGCCATGCTGGTGCAGCAGTACGAGCAACAGGTACCGGCCTACGCCTTCGAGGCCCTGTACGACATCATCGCCGGCCGCTACCTGGCCATCGGCATGGCCAACGAGGAGAAGAGCGCGCCGCAGTTCGGCATGCCGGCCTCGGCGGTCGACTTCACCCCGGCGGCCCTTCGCAACGCCGGCGTACGCTGAGCTCCATCGCAACGCTGCTCCAACTTGAGGCGACCCCAGTGGTCGCCTTTTTTGTCCGCGACGCTCCCGCGGACATCGAATTGGATAAGATCGACCTCTCGCGACAACAACTACAAGAGCCGAGGCCACGACCATGCACCAGAAGGTTCGCGCCCTGCATCCGGCCATGGCGCCCCGCCAGCCGGACCCGTCCCTGCCCCGCCTGCCGGCGGCGCACATCGCCCGTCCGCGCCTGACCCGCGACCTGCTGGCCGGCGACTGCCGCCTGACCCTGGTCTGCGCCCCCGCCGGCTTCGGCAAGAGCGTGCTGCTCAACGATTGCGCGCGCCAGGCGCCCATCGGCACCCGGGTGGTCTGGCTCGACCTGCTCGGCCATCCCCACAGCCCCGCCGAACTGCTCGCCCGCCTGGCTGCCGCCCTGCAGCTGCCGCACGGCGACGGCGAACCCTGCGCCGAACTCGGCCTGCTGCTCGGCCGGGTCGAACAACCGCTGTGGATCATCCTCGACGACTACCCGCGCCAGCCCTGCGCCGAACTGGACGCCTGCCTCGACCGCCTGCTCGAACGCGCCCCGCACACCCTGCGCTGGTGGATCGGTGGGCGTCGCCGGCCGGCCTGGAACCTGCCGCGCCTGCTGCTGCAGGGCGACCTGCAGGAACTCGACGCCCACGCCCTGGCCCTCGACCAGGGAGAACTCGGCCGCCTGCTGCAACAGCGCCAGCAGGTCCTGCCCGAGAACCTGGCCGGCCAGTTGCTGGACAACAGCGAGGGCTGGCTGGCCGGCATCTGCCTGCTGCTGATCGGCGGCACCGCCGACAACCTGGGCCAGCGCCTGGCCGCCGGCACGCCCCTGCTGCTGGAGTACCTCGAACGCGAAGTGCTGGCCACCCTGCCGCCGCCGCTGATGCATGCCCTGTTCGTGCTGGCGCACATGCCGCGCTTCTCCGCCGGGCTCTGCGAGCACCTGCTGGAAGAGCACGGCGGCGCCGGCGTGCTCGAACAGCTGCGCCAGCGCCAGCTGTTCCTCCACGGCCTGGACAGCTGCGGCGAATGGTTCCGCCTGTGGCGCCCGCTGGCGACCATGCTCAAGCGCCTGCCCGGCGGCCAGACGCCGCTGCAGGCCCACGTGCGCGCCTGCCAGTGGTTCGCCAACCGCGGCGACGTGCGCGAGGCCGCGGAACATGCGCTGCTGGCCGAGCAGCCGGACGTGGCCGCCAACTACCTGCAGCGCTACGGCCATGGCCAGCTGCTCATCGGCCAGAGCGTCGCCCAGTTCCTGCACTGGCGCGACGAACTGCCGGCCAGCCTGTTCAACAGCACGCCGCGCCTGATCACCCTGGCGGCCTGGGGGCTGATCATCTGCACCCGCCTCGACGAGGTGGAAGCCTGCATCGCCGAGCTGGCCCGCTTCATGCCGCAACCCGACGCGCGCCGCCAGCGACAGCTGATCGCCCAGTACCAGGCGGTGCTCGGCGTGCTGCAGCGCCAGGCCGGCCAGGCCAGCGCCCGCCAGCACTGCCTGCAGGCGCTGGAAGTGCTGCACGAATCGGCCTGGTCGCAACGCATCCTCTGCCACCAGGCACTGACCCAGCAGGCCATGGCCGAGCTGGACCTGACCAACGCCCAGCACTACAACCACGAGGGCCTGCGCCTGGCGCGCCTGCAGGGCAACGTGCTGTTCGAGTCGCTGCTGAGCGTCGACCACATCCACCTGCTGGCCATGCTCGGCGAGCGCGAACGCGCCCTCGAACTGACCGGGCAATGCCTGCAACTGCTGCAGGACGCCTCCCACCGCGGCCCCGTGCTGGCCCGCCTGCTGCTGCTGCGCGGCACCCTGCTGGTCACCCGGGGCGAAACCGAGGAGGCCCAGGCCATGCTGATCCAGGGTCTGCAGGAAGCCGAGAGCTGCGCGGACGCCTACCTGCTGTTCGGCTACCTCGGCCTGGCCGAACTGGCCGGCCTGCGCGGCGACCCCGACAGCGCGCAGAGCCTGCTGCGCCGCGCCGAGCGGCAGATGCAGCTGCTCCACGTGCCCGAGGTGCGCTACCGGGAAATCCTCCAGCTGGCCAACGGCTGCCTGCTGCTCAACCAGGGCGACGCGGAACAGGCGCACAGCGCCTTCCTGCGGGTGCGCCTGCGCCTGGAGAACGAACAGCTGCTCGCGCCGTCGGGCTTCTACGACCTGCTACCGCGGGCGCGCCTGTACCTGGCCCAGGCCGAACTGGCGCTGGGCGAAACGGCCACCGCCCTCGCCGCCCTGCAGGAACTGCACGACGACTGCCGGCGCAGCGGCCACCACAGCCTGGCCACCCAGGCCCGGCTGTGCCAGGCCGAGGCCCTGCACCTCGGCGGCCGCGTCACCGAGTCCGACGCCCTGCTGCGCATGGCCGTGGAAGAGGCCGAGCGCCAGCACCAGATCATGCCGCTGCTGGCCCTGCAACGCCGCCAGCCGGCCTGGCTGAGCCAGCACCCGGCCTGGCGGCCGGGCCTGCTCAGGGCTGTCGCCGCCGAGGCAGGCCACGCCCAGCCGGCCAGCGAATCGCTGCTGAGCAAGCGCGAACTGGCAGTGCTCGGACTGATCGCCCAGGGCCACTCCAACCAGCAGATCGCCGAACAGCTGTACATCTCCCTGCACACGGTGAAGACCCACGCGCGGCGGATCAACGTCAAGCTCGGCGTACAACGCCGCACCCAGGCCGTGGCCCGGGCCAAGGCGGAGGGCTGGCTGGGCTGACCGCTCCATGCCCGTTTTATAAAGGCTCTGCCCAAGTTGACCGTTGCGGCTGAACTCAAGCCCTTGTGGGAGCGGACTTGTCCGCGAACGGGGCCGACAGCAAAGCTTCTCGGCCAACCGGAATGCCGCCCAGCCGCTCCCACAACAACCTACGGGGACACAACTAAGAAAAACGCTATGTACCCGTTACGGGTTGTAGTGCCCTGGCTCATTCTGGGTCCCCGCCTGCGCGGGGATGACGAGGTAGGGGTGGCGTTTCTTCCGAAACCGTCATTCCCGCGCAGGCGGGAATCCAGGGGCAGGCAGCTGCAACGCTCAGATAACGGGACTTGATCGCGCAACGCGTAGGGTGGTGGGTTAGCCGCTTGGCGTAACCCACCGACGGTGGCGCGGTCGATTGCACTGGTGGGTTACGGCCTGTGGCCCAACCACCCTACCGGCTCCCAGACAGGCTTCCTCAGGGCAGCCGTAGCGGCTGCAACACACAGACACAGCCAAGAAAAAGGCCCCGGGCTTTCACCCGGGGCCTTCCAAAGAGGCCGCTCACCCCGCCGGAAGCGGCCTCACTTCTTGCCGGGAATGGGAAAGGCCTTGAAGGCCTCGCGCAGGATCTTCCTGGCCACATCCTCGGGCCGTGCCGGCGCCACGTCGGTCAGGGCGTCCGGCTTGTCGTCGTCCGCCGCCGGCCCGGGCACCGCCGAATCCTGCCCCAGCCCCTTCTCGACCTCTCGCAGGTCCTCGTCCGAATTCATCTCATGCCTACCGCTTTTTTCTGGAACGTCCGCCGCGCCATCCTATCGCTAAAGACTAGCCGCCGATACGCAGCCGGCGACGTCCTCCGACTGGTGACACCCGTGGCGCCGGCCCGGAAACGACGAAGCCCGCACGGTGGCGGGCTTCGTCTACGCTTCGCAGCCGTCCGTGGACGGGCTGGAAACTTCGGTCTGGCGCATCCGGCGGGATTCGAACCCACGACCCCTGCCTTCGGAGGGCAGTACTCTATCCAGCTGAGCTACGGATGCGTTGCGGGGCGCAATCATACGCATCCGCTTCGCGGGCGTCCATGCGGGTTGTTGCTCAGAGCTCCTGCATGTCGAAATCGGCCTTGCTCACGCCGCAGTCGGGACACAGCCAGTCGTCCGGCACGTCGGCCCAGGGCGTGCCGGCGGGAATGCCGTCGTCCGGCCAGCCCTTGGCCTCGTCGTAGATCAGGCCGCAGATGACGCAGATCCAGGTCTTCATGCCGGCACCTCCTGGGCGAGCGGGCGCAGGGCGCGGTCGAAGTTCGCCAGCGAGGGGAAGCGCAGTGGCTGCAGGCTGTCCAGCCGGCCCAGGTAGTCGCCGTACTGGCGGAGGATGTCCTCGCGCGCTTCCTGGCTGATGTAGGGCACGTGGTAGGCGGCGAACGGCGGCAGCACGCTCATGCCGACGTAGGCCAGGGTGCCGCGCTGCAGCGGGCGCAGCATGGGTTCCCAGTCGCCGTGCACAGCGGCTTCGTCGGCGAACATGTGGTCCTGCCCGCCGAGGGTGAAGCTGAGCAGCGCGCGCTTGCCGGCCAGGCCGCCGCGGTCGTAGAAGCGCAGGCCGCCGTAGCACACGCCCGACACCAGCACGCGGTCGATCCAGCCCTTGAGGATGGCCGGCACCGAGCACCAGAACAGCGGGAAGTTGAGGATCACCAGGTCCGCCCAGAGCAGCTTGTCCAGCTCGGCGGCGATGTCCGGGGCGAGTTCGCCCTGAGCCTGGGCGTGGCGCTGTTCGAGAGCGTAGACCAGGTAGTCCGGGTTGCTGCGGGTGCGGAAGTCGGCGGCGGTCGCCACCGGGTTCCAGTTCATGGCGTAGAGGTCAGAGACGCGCACCTGGTGGCCGGCGCCTTCCAGGGTGGCGACCGCCAGGTCCTTCATGGCCGTGCAGAAGGACTGCGGCTCGGGATGAGCGTGAACGATCAGGATATTCATCGGGGTTCCAGCGCAAGCGACGGGGGCCGAGCGGCCCCCGGACAGGAGGGGGATCAGGCGGTCTGGCGCAGCGGTGCGGTGGCCGGCTTGTTCAGCGGCTCCCAGCGGTTGGCGCGGGCGAAGGTGCCGAAGTCGTTGAAGCGCACACCCATCTCGCGCATCACCTTGTGCGCCACCGGCGCGGTCATCTGGCGGATGTAGAAGGGCTCCTTGACCACGAAGTGGTGGATGCCGTGGGTGCTGCCGAAGTTGAAGCAGAACGCCTGCAGCGGCCACAGCCACCAGGGGTTGAGCACCTGGGTCTGCTGGATCACGTTGCCCAGCTCGACATCACCGTAGTAGTGCATGTTGGAGCTGACGAAGTGCAGGCAGAAGGTGCGCAGCACGTTGGGGCCGACCAGCACGACCACGGCGAAGGTGATCACGTCCATCACCGCCAGGGTGGTGGCCGACCAGGCGATCGGGGCGCCGGCCGCGGAGGCGACGAAGTCGACCAGGTGGAAGCCGAGGAACAGGTACCAGGCGCCCCAGTTGAGCAGGCCGAGCGGCGCGTAGCCCTTGAGCGTGCGGCTGACAATCATCTTCTTGCGCTCCCAGGTCTCGGCGCGCAGGAAGCGGATGAACGAGGACATCACGTTGTCGCCGACCATCAGCAGGCGGGCGAAGCCCCACGGCTCGCCGTTGGTGATGGCGCGCTCCTCGATGTCGGTCTCGGTGCCGGACACCTTGTGGTGATTGAGGTGCAGGTGGCGGCGGATCCACGGGTTGATGGTGCTCGGCCGGGCCATCCACACCAGGCCCATCATCAGGTTGTGCGGCACGCGCTGCTTGCGGAAGTACATCGAGTGGATCAGGTCGTGCTCCAGCTCGTGGGTCAGCGAGGCGAAGAAGGCGTTGGCCAGCAGGCACGCCCACCAGGCGATGGCACCCTCGGCGTAGAGCCAGGCGCTGCCGATCATGCCGGCCAGGGCGAAGGTCAGGATGCCGGCGCCGATGGCGTCCTGGTGCTGCAGGATCGGGTAGCGCCGGCGCAGTTCTTCGCCATGCGCCATCACCACGGAGCGGATGTGCGCCGAGCGCTGCTGGTGGGTCGAGGGGGTCGGGTTCATGCACGCATCCTCTGGTTCCGGCGCGATGCGCCGCGGACTGTTGTTGTGTTCAGGCCAGGCTAGAGTGCGCCAGGCCTCGCCGTCCCGCCCGACCGACCGCGCCAACCTGTTGGCCGAGAATGCCAACCTGACCCGCACGGGCCTGGCACTTATAATCACCACCCCCTGCCCCCGCCCGGAGCCGAGATGGCCGTCGACCTGGCACGCACCTTTCTGGAAATCGTCCGCTGCGGCAGCTTCGTCGGCGCGGCGGAGCACCTGCACCTCACCCAGGCCGCGATCACCGCGCGCGTGCAGAGCCTGGAGAGCCAGCTCAACTGCAGCCTGTTCGTGCGCAACCGCTCCGGCGCCCGGCTGACGCCCGACGGCGAGGCCTTCGTCGACTTCGCCAACCGCATGGTGATCGCCTGGGAGGCCGCCCAGCAGGAGCTGCCGCTGCCGCAGAGCTGCGCCGAGATCCTGCACATCGGCGGCGAGCCGAGCCTGTGCAACCCGCTGATGCTGAAGTGGGTGCTCGCCCTGCGCCAGGCGATGCCGAGGCACGCCGTGCACAGCCACATCGGCGACGGCGTCAACCTGCTGCGCCGGCTGGAACAGGGCGCGCTGGACGCCGCCCTGGTCTACCACCCGCTGTACTGGCAGGGGGTGCAGGTGGAGCTGCTGATGGAGGAGAAGCTGGTCCAGGTGCGCAACCCGCACCAACCCGGGCCCTATGTGTTCGTCGACTGGGGCGAGGACTTCCGCCACCGGCACAACGCGGCGCTGCCGCAGAACACCCGCGCCGAGGTCAGCTTCAACCTCGGCCCGCTGGCCCTGCAGTACATCCTCGAGTCCGGCGGCGCCGGCTACTTCCGCACGCGGGTGATCCAGAGCTACCTGGACTGCGGCATGCTCGAACTGGTGCCGCAGGCGCCGGAGTTCACCTACCCGGTGTACCTGCTGTACTCCCGCGACCGCTGCCCCGCCTCGCTGCGCCAGGCCATCGAATGCCTGCGCGACGTGGTGGCCCATGGCAGCGACTGGTCGCAGCGCTGGGACCCGATGATCTGATGCGGGGCGGATAAAGCCCGCTCACGCGGGTTGCACCCGCCCTACGTGGGGTGATGCCTCTACGCCAGATGCTCCAGCAGGTTGCGCTGCAGGGCGGCGATCAGGTCGGTCTGGGTGATGATGCCGACCAGCTGGCCCTGCTCCAGCACCGGCAGGCAGTGCAGGCCCTGGGTGGACAGCAGCGGGATCAGCTCGACCACGTGGGCCTGGCTGTCCACGTAGCGCACCGGGCTGGTCATCAGTTGGCCGACCAGGATGCGCTTGCCCAGGGTCCAGGGCAGGAACGGGCTGACGCCGCGCGGCCGGCTGATCAGGTCGACCAGGCTGACGATGCCGACCAGACGCTTGTCGTCGTCCAGCACCGGCAGGCTGCGCAGGCGGTGGCGGCGCAGCATGGCCAGCGCCTGCTCGCGGCGTGTGCCCGGGCCGACGCAGCGCAGGTCGCAGGACATGATCTGCTCGGCGACCATGCGCCCCATGCCGCGCTTGAGCGCATGGCGCTCGGTGGCGCGGACCAGCCTGGCGAGGTCGTCGCGGGTGATGTCGACGAACTCGCCGAAGTCCTCCAGCGCGTGCTCCAGGTCATCGTCGGAAATGCCCACGCGCAGCTCCGCCGAAGGGTCGCGCGTGTGGTGCAGGTCGGGATTGTCGGGCCGCTTCGGATAGCGCACGCCGGTCAGGTTGTTGTAGATCAGCGCGCAGCCGAGCAGGCAGGTGGCGGCGATCAGGATCGGCGGCAGCAGGCCGAAGCCGTGCTGCTGCACGGCCACACCGCTGAGGTGCACGCACAGCGCCACCGCGCCGGCCGGCGGGTGCAGGCAGCGCAGCAGGCTCATGAACAGCACGCTGAGGCCCACCGCGCCGCAGGCGAGCGGGATCGAGTAGCCGAAGCCCTGGCCGAGGCCCACCGCCACCAGGGTGGCCACAAGGTAGCCGGCCAGGAACGACCAGGGCTGGGCCAGCGCCCCGGACGACACGGCGAACAGCAGCACCGACGAGGCCGCCAGCGGGCCGAACAGGTACATCAGCAGCGGCTCCGGAAACAGCTTCAGGCACAGCAGCAGGCTGACCAGCATGCCCAGGAAGCAGCCGCAGGCCACGCGCAGCCACTCGCGCGGGTGGGTGGCGGGCACCGCCGGGAGGAAGCCGGCGAACCAGGTTTTCAGGGAAGTGCGAAACGTCATGGGCAGGTACTGATCAAGAAAAGAGGCCCTGCGACGACGCGGAGGGCCTGAAGACGCCGGGGCGGGCGTCGGGAGTGTCCATCCCTGGACCATGGAACGATTCAGGCATCCAGATGGAAGCCCGGAGGTCGGGAAAGAGGCTCGAAGGGCACCTCGACCAGCGCCTCGCAGCGCAGCCCGGTCTCGCGCTCCAGCCTGCGGGCGGCGGGAGGGTCGTCGGCGAACGGTAGCAGCGCCGCCTGCTCCGCCTCGTCGCGCGCGGGCCGGGCGAGCAGGCAGAAGAGCGCCACCAGCAGGGACAGCAGCGCGGGCACGACGATCATGCCAGCGCCGCCGCTTCGGCCCGCACCGGGTCGCCGCTGCGCACCGTGCACCAGCAGTTCCAGGCCATCAGCAGCATGCCGCTGGCGAACACGCCACCGCCGATCAGCCGCACCAGGTAGCCGGCGTGACTGGCCTCCAGCGCCTCGACGAAGGAGTAGGTCAGGGTGCCGTCCTCGTTCACCGCGCGCCACATCAGGCCCTGGGTGATGCCGTTGACCCACATGGCGGCGATGTACAGCACGGTGCCGATGGTCGCCAGCCAGAAGTGCGCGTTGATCAGGCCGACGCTGTACATCTGCTCGCGTCCCCAGAGCCGGGGGATCATGTGGTAGAGCGTGCCGATGCTGATCATCGCCACCCAGCCGAGGGCGCCGGCGTGTACGTGGCCGATGGTCCAGTCGGTGTAGTGGGACAGGGCGTTGACGGTCTTGATCGCCATCATCGGCCCCTCGAAGGTGGACATGCCGTAGAACGCCAGGGACACCACCAGGAAGCGCAGCACCGGGTCCGCGCGCAGCCGGTGCCAGGCGCCGGAGAGGGTCATCATGCCGTTGATCATGCCGCCCCAGCTGGGCGCCAGGAGGATCACCGACATCACCATGCCGAGGGTCTGCGCCCAGTCCGGCAGCGCGGTGTAGTGCAGGTGATGCGGGCCGGCCCAGATGTACAGCGCGATGATCGCCCAGAAGTGCACGATGGACAGGCGGTACGAGTAGATCGGCCGCTCGGCCTGCTTCGGCACGAAGTAGTACATCATGCCGAGGAAGCCGACCGACAGGATGAAGCCCACCACGCTGTGGCCGTACCACCACTGGATCATCGCGTCCGTGGCGCCCGAATAGAGCGGGTAGGACTTGAGCCAGCTCACCGGCGTGGCCAGGTGGTTGACGATGTGGACCATCGCGGTGACCACGATGAAGGCCCCGTAGAACCAGTTGCCCACATAGATGTGCCTGACCCGGCGCCGGGCGATGGTGCCGAAGAACAGGTAGGCGTAGACGACCCACACCAGGGTCACCCACAGGGCGATGGGCCACTCCATCTCCGCGTATTCCTTGGAGGTGGTGTAGCCGAGGGGGTAGCTCAGCAGCATCGCCACGATCGCCGCCTGCCAGCCCCAGAACACGAAGCTGGCGAGGGAGTCGGAGATCAGCCGCGCCCGGCTGGTGCGCTGCACCACATAGAAGGAAGTGGCGAACAGGGCACCGCCGCCGAAGGCGAAGATGACCAGATTGGTGTGGATCGGGCGGATGCGCCCGAAGCTCGTCCAGGGCAGGTCCAGGTTGAGTTCGGGCCATACCAGCTGGGCCGCGATGACGACGCCCATCGCCATGCCCAGGACGCCCCAGAGGAGGGTCATCAGGGTGAACTGACGCACCACGCGGTAGTTGTAGGTGGGTTGGAAATCTTCGACAGGATGCATGACCAGGAACCGGAACACCGACGGAGGGAAAGCCCTGTCAGCCGGCCCGCTGTGGTGGCCACTACCGTCTTCCCTCGTGAGGCAGACGGCTTGGCTGACAGAGGCGCGTAGTGTGCCGAGCCGAAAAACTCACAACAAACTAATAATATCTAACATTGACTTCAGTCATTTTTAACTTAAAAGCCGGACACGCGGTCCAGGCCACGGGCGCGGCGGCGCAGGCGTGACGGAGAAAACGGCGAAACGGTTGCCCGCCGCCGCCGTTATTGATTAAAAATCGGCGGCCTGAACCCACGAATACGTTCGTATCCCGTCATTCGCGGTAGGGTGCGCCATGCGCACCGGCCTTTTCCCGGGCCAGCGACGACCCATAACGACAAGCCGTGCCCACCGACCGCCGCATGCGACGGCCAGATGGCCCCGGCGAGCAGAACCACAGCCATGCATAGCCCGACCACGACCGTACCCACCACCCTGGCCAGCTGGACCCGCGCCCTGCGCCGGCAGCTCGACGCCCTCGGTCTGGACAGCGCCGCGCTCTGCCGCGAGGCCGGCCTCGACCCGGCCCTGATGGAGGACGCCAACGCCCGCTACCCGCTGGACGCCACCACCCGCCTTTGGCAACTGGCGGTCGCCGCCAGCGGCGATCCGGCCCTGGGCCTGGATACCTCGCGCCATGTCGCCCCCACCACCTTCCACGCCCTGGGCATGGCGGTGATGGCCAGCAGCAGCCTGCGCGAAGTGTTCGAGCGCATCGTGCGCTACCACCAGGTGGTCAGCGACGCGCTGGAACTGAGCCTGCGCGACCTCGGCGGCACCTGCGAACTGCACTTCCGCCTGCCGGCGGACAGCCCGCCGCCGGCGCCCGAGGCGATCGACGCCTTCGCCGCCATCTACGTGCGCACCTGCCGCAACCGCCTGGGCCGCGACTACGCGCCGCTGGCCGTACACCTGCGCCGGCCGCCGCCGGAGGACCCGCGCCCCTGGCAGGAGGTGTTCCGCGCGCCGATCCACTTCGCCGCCGCCGAGGACGTGCTGTGCTTCGCCAGCGCCGACCTGGACCGGCCGCTGGACGACGGCAACCCGGAACTGGCGGCGCACAACGAAACGGTGCTGCAGAAGCGCCTCGAAGCGCTGCAGCCGGACACCATGGTGCGCCGCCTGCGCCGTGCCCTGGAACAGAGCCTGCCGAACGGCGAGCCGTCCGCCGAGGCCCTGGCCCACGGCCTGCACCTGAGCCTGCGCAGCCTGCAGCGGCACCTCAGCGACGAGGGCAGTAGCTACGAGCAGGTGCTGGCCGACACCCGCCGCGACCTGGCGCTGAGCCACCTGCGCGAGGCCGACTGCTCGATCAGCGAGATCGCCTACCTGCTGGGCTTCGCCGACAGCAGCAGCTTCAGCCGCGCCTTCAAGCGCTGGACCGGGCAGAGCCCCAGCCAGCACCGCGACGCCCTGCGCGGCTGAGGCGTAGCGCGAGGCGAACGGGGCGGCGCGACGCTCCGACACGATCGTTCTTTATATCGAACACTCAGAACACCTGCGAAGGCGCCGCGCCCGGCGCCTCGATCCGTGGCGCCGCCTCGCTTGCCCCGGGGTTGAGCGAGAAATGACCGACGCCTGTTGGTCATTCATTCTTTTTCGTTATTTTGTTGATTTTATCGAACATGACTCTTGCCCTTTGTCTGCGCCGGCCCTAGCATTCGTTTGACATTTCAAACGCCCGGCCCGTCCTGGTCGGCTATCTTCCATCTTCCGACTGCCTGCCTCCGTGGCGCCGCGTGTACAGGAGAACGCCATGCAACTGAAAGACGCCCAGCTGTTCCGCCAGCAAGCCTACATCGACGGTACCTGGCTGGACGCCGACAGCGGCCAGACCATCAAGGTCAACAACCCGGCCACCGGCGAGATCCTCGGCAGCGTGCCGAAGATGGGCGCGGCCGAGACCCGCCGCGCCATCGAGGCCGCCGAGAAGGCGCTGCCGGCCTGGCGCGCGCTGACCGCCAAGGAGCGCGCGCAGAAGCTGCGCAAGTGGTTCGAGCTGATCATGGCCAGCCAGGACGACCTGGGCCGCCTGATGACCCTGGAACAGGGCAAGCCGCTGGCCGAGGCCAAGGGCGAGATCGCCTATGCCGCGTCCTTCATCGAGTGGTTCGCCGAAGAGGCCAAGCGCGTCTACGGCGACGTGATTCCGGGCCACCAGCCGGACAAGCGCCTGATCGTGATCAAGCAGCCGATCGGCGTGACCGCCGCCATCACCCCGTGGAACTTCCCGGCGGCGATGATCACCCGCAAGGCCGGCCCGGCCCTGGCCGCCGGCTGCACCATGGTGCTCAAGCCCGCCTCGCAGACCCCCTTCTCCGCCCTCGCCCTGGCCGAACTGGCCGAACGCGCCGGCATTCCCAAGGGCGTGTTCAGCGTGGTCACCGGCAGCGCCGGCGAAGTCGGCGGCGAGCTGACCAGCAACCCGACCGTGCGCAAGCTGACCTTCACCGGCTCCACCGAGATCGGCCGCCAGCTGATGGCCGAATGCGCCCACGACATCAAGAAGGTATCCCTGGAGCTGGGCGGCAACGCGCCGTTCATCGTCTTCGACGACGCCGACCTGGATGCCGCCGTGGAAGGCGCGCTGATCTCCAAGTACCGCAACAACGGCCAGACCTGCGTCTGCGCCAACCGCCTGTACATCCAGGATTCGGTGTACGACGCCTTCGTCGAGAAGCTCAAGGCCGCCGTGGCCAAGCTGAAGATCGGCAACGGCCTGGAAGACGGCACCACCACCGGCCCGCTGATCGACGAGAAGGCCGTGGCCAAGGTCCAGGAACACATCGATGACGCCGTGGGCAAGGGCGCCAAGGTGGTCGCTGGCGGCAAGCCGCACGCCCTGGGCGGCAGCTTCTTCGAACCGACCATCCTGGTCGACGTGCCGAACAATGCCGCCGTGGCCAAGGAAGAGACCTTCGGCCCGCTGGCCCCGCTGTTCCGCTTCAAGGACGAGGGCGAAGTGATCGCCATGGCCAACGACACCGAGTTCGGCCTGGCCTCCTACTTCTACGCCCGCGACCTGGGCCGCGTGTTCCGCGTCGCCGAGGCCCTGGAATACGGCATGGTCGGCATCAACACCGGCCTGATTTCCAACGAAGTGGCGCCGTTCGGCGGCGTGAAGGCCTCCGGCCTCGGCCGCGAAGGCTCGAAATACGGCATCGAGGACTATCTCGAGATCAAGTACATGTGTCTCGGCGGCGTATAAGGCCGCCGGGCAGTGATCCGTGGGTGTCGGGTGACAGGCAGGAGTCGTGGTCACCCGGCGTCGGCGTTTCCGGTGGTGGCACCGGCTGACCCAGCCGACGGCCAGCGGGTAGGCGACAGTTCGATCATCGTTAGCTGAAGCGCCCACCCCGCCCCGTCATCATCCTTGGACCGGGCCGCCCAAGAAGCGGCTTATGAGGACAACATGAGCAAGAACGAATCCCTCCTGCAACGTCGCCAGGCCGCCGTGGCCCGTGGCGTCAGCCAGATCCACCCGATCGTCGCCGAGCGCGCCGAGAACGCCACCGTGTGGGACGTCGACGGCCGCGAGTACATCGACTTCGCCGGCGGCATCGCCGTGCTGAACACCGGCCACCTGCATCCGAAGGTGATCGCCGCCGTGCAGGAACAGCTGACCAAGCTGACCCACACCTGCTTCCAGGTGCTGGCCTACGAGCCCTACATCGCCCTGTGCGAGCAGATCGCCAAGCGCGTGCCGGGCGACTTCGCCAAGAAGACCCTGCTGGTCACCTCCGGCTCCGAAGCGGTGGAGAACGCGGTGAAGATCGCCCGTGCCGCCACCGGCCGCGCCGGCGTGATCGCCTTCACCGGCGCCTACCACGGCCGCACCATGATGACCCTGAGCCTGACCGGTAAGGTCGTGCCCTACTCCGCCGGCATGGGCCTGATGCCGGGCGGCGTGTTCCGCGCCCTGGCGCCGTGCCCGCTGCACGGCATCAGCGAAGACGAGTCGATCGCCAGCATCGAGCGCATCTTCAAGAACGACGCCCAGCCCCAGGACATCGCCGCGATCATCATCGAGCCGGTGCAGGGCGAGGGTGGCTTCTACGTCAACTCCAAGCCGTTCATGCAGCGCCTGCGCGCCCTGTGCGACCAGCACGGTATCCTGCTGATCGCCGACGAAGTGCAGACCGGCGCCGGCCGCACCGGCACCTTCTTCGCCACCGAGCAGCTGGGCATCGTCCCGGACCTGACCACCTTCGCCAAATCGGTCGGCGGCGGCTTCCCGATCTCCGGCGTGTGCGGCAAGGCCGAGATCATGGACAGCATCGCCCCGGGCGGCCTGGGCGGCACCTACGCCGGCAGCCCGATCGCCTGCGCCGCGGCCCTGGCCGTGATGGAAGTGTTCGAGGAAGAGAAGCTGCTGGAGCGTTCGCAGGCCGTGGGCGAGAAGCTCAAGGCCGGCCTCAACGCCATCGCCGCCAAGCACAAGGTGATTGGCGACGTGCGCGGCCTGGGTTCGATGGTCGCCATCGAGCTGTTCGAGGGCGGCGACCACGACAAGCCGGCCGCCGAACTGGTCGGCAAGATCGTCGCCCGTGCCCGCGACAAGGGCCTGATCCTGCTGTCCTGCGGCACCTACTACAACGTGCTGCGCTTCCTGATGCCGGTGACCATTCCGGACGAGCAGCTGGAAAAAGGCATCGCCATCGTCGCCGAGTGCTTCGACGAACTGGCCTGAGCCCTACCGTCCTGCGTGTCGCCCCTGTGCATGGGGGCGACGCCCGATTCGCCCGAGGCCCCCGCCCGGGCGATTCCCTCCCGACCCGCCCACACGGCGGGTCTTTTTTTGCCTGTGCCCCGAACAGTGTGGGAGCAGCCTCGGCCGCGATCCCGGCTACCGGCAAGCATCGCGGCCAAGGCCCTGGCGACGGCTAGCGCTCAGGCCAGCGCCTCGCGCACGAAGTCCAGGCGATCCTGGCCGAAGAACAGCTCGTCGCCGACGAACATGGCCGGGGCGCCGAATACACCGCGCTTGATCGCCTCGTCGGTGGTGGCCTTGAGCGCGTCCTTCACCTCCTGCTCGGCGATCAGCGCCAGCATCTGCTGCGGCTCGAAGCCGCCGGACGCCAGCACTTCGCCCAGCACCGCCGGGTCGCCCAGGTTGCGCGCCTGCACCCACATGGCCTCGAAGATCAGCTTGAGGAAGGCCTCGAAGCGCTCCGGCATGTGCAGCTGCACGGCCGCGGCGGCGCGCATCAGCGGCAGAGTATTGATCGGGAAGTGCGGGTTGAACTGCATCGGCACCTGGTAGCGGCGGGCGTAGCGGGCCAGGTCCTGCATCATGAAACGGCCCTTGGCCGGGATGGTCACCGGCGAGGCATTGCCGGTGGCCTGGAACACTCCGCCCAGCAGGATCGGCTTGTACACCAGGGTGGCGCCGGTCTCGGCGCAGAGCTTCGGCAGCTGGGTCCACGCCAGGTAGGTGGTGGGGCTGCCGAAGTCGAAATAGAAATCCACGGTCTTGCTCATCGGGGTGTGCTCTTCTGTTTGTTGTTCACGAAATCGCGGCTGCGCGAGCGGCGATCAGGCTAGGCGGCGGGTTGGGGAAAAAAGCGGAGTTGGCTGTAGCCAATGAGCATTTTTCACCGACCTGCCAACAACGCCTCATCGTCGCGCAGCCAGCCGCCTACCACTTCTCCATCCAGGGGCGCAGATCCAGCTCGAAGGTCCAGGCATCGCGCGGCTGAGCATGCAGGAACCAGTAGTTGTCGGCGATGTGCTCGGGATCGAGGATGCCGTCCTGATCCTTGCGTGCATAGAGGTCGGGGAAGGTGTCACGGATGAAGTCCGTGTCGATGGCGCCATCCACCACCACATGGGCGACATGGATGTTCCGTGGCCCCAGCTCGCGCGCCATGCTCTGGGCCAGGGCGCGCAGGCCGTGCTTGGCGCCGGCGAAGGCGGCGAAGTGAGAGGCGCCGCGCAGGCCCGCGGTGGCGCCGGTGAAGAGAATGGTGCCGCGGCCGCGGGTGACCATGCGCCGGGCCACCGCCTGGGCGGTGAGGAAGGCGGAGAAGCAGGCCATCTCCCAGATCTTGAAGTACTTGCGGGCGGTCTCGTCGAGGATGCTGCACGGCACGTTGGCGCCGATGTTGAAGACGAAGGCCTCGATCGGGCCGATGTCGCGCTCGATCCGCTCGACCAGCTCGGCGACCTCCTCCTCCTTGCGCGCGTCGGAGCCGAAGCCGTGGGCCTCGCCACCCTCGGCGCGGATGCCGTCCACCAGGGGTTGCAGCTTGTCCGCGCTGCGCCGGGTGACGCAGGCGACGAAGCCCTCGCGGGCGAAGCGCCTGGCGATGGCGCCGCCGGTCGCGTCGCCGGCGCCGATCACCAGCACCACCTTCTTGTCGTTCTTGTTGTCGCTCATGTCGTCACCTCTTTGATAAACGATCGTTTACTTAACAGACGTTATGCTACGCTCTCGGCACCCGTCAAGCAGGAGTTGTCCCCCATGCGCTATTCCGCCGAACACAAGGCCCAGACCCGCGAGAAGCTGCTCGACGCCAGCGGCAGCCTGGCCAAGTGCGGCGGCTTCGCCAGCACCGGGGTGGACGGCCTGATGAAGGCCATCGGCCTGACCGGCGGCGCCTTCTACGGGCACTTCTCGTCCAAGGACGAACTGTTCGCTGCCATCGTCGAGCGCGAGCTGAGCCGCAGCGCGGAACGCCTCGGCAGCAGCGACGCCAGCCGCGACAAGCTGCAGCGCTGCCTGACCATGTACCTCAACATGAAACACGTGCAGCAGCCCGCCGCCGGCTGCGCCATCCCCGCCCTGGGCGCGGAGATCGCCCGCGCCGACGCCGAGGTGCGGGCGACGGCCGAGCACTGGCTGGCCCGCCTGCAGCAGGCCTGGGCGCGGGAACTGGGCGACGAGCAGCTGGCCTGGGCCATTCTCGCCCAGTGCGTCGGCGCGCTGGTGCTGGCGCGGATGATGGCCAGCCAGGAGCGCCAGGAAGAGGTGCTGGCATCCAGTCGAGCATTGATCGCCTCCAGCCTGGACCAGAATTAGTTCCAAAGTAGTAGGAAATAAGCCCCGAGTATTGATCTAGAGCGCTCGTCGCAGGTGTCGGATGGCGCTATCCTGACGCCACGTTCAGCATTTCCGGCGCACCGCGCCCGCTGCGCCGCGCCACCCGCCGAAATCACTAGGTCAATCCTCCGAGGTCCCCATGCCCGCCGCGGTCGCCGTACCGGAAGTCCTCATTGCCGAAGCCGACCCCTGGACCGCCGACCTGCTGACCCAGCTGGTGCTCGATATCCGCAGCGACGCCCAGGTGCAGCGCTTCACCGATGGCCAGGCCGCCCTGCTGCGCTGCCGCCGGCGCCTGCCGGACCTGGTGATCGCCGACGGCGAGCTGCCCGGCCTGGACGGCATCGAGCTGCTCCGCCAGTTGCGGCGCCAGCCGCGCACGCCGGCGCTGCCCTGCATCCTGATCAGCAGCCGGGTCGACGCCAGCAGCGTGCGCGCCGTGCTGCCGCTGGCACCGGCCGCCTACCTGGCCAAGCCGTTCAACGCCGAGCACCTGCGCCAGCGCCTGGCCAGCCTGCTGCCGGCGGCGAGCAACGAGAGCGCCGCCGCAACGGCACCGCAGACCGCGAACGACCTCGCCCAGTACCTCGACGCCATGCGCGAGGACGGCGACGGCGCGCCGCTGCTGGCCGACGTGCGCACCGCAGTGAGCCGGAGCCTGCAGGCCAGCGAGACCGACCTCGGCACCCTGGCCCGCGAGTTCGTCCGCGATCCGCAGATCACCGCCCGCCTGATCGCCGCCGCCAACAGCGCGGCCGAACGCCGGGGCGCCACCTGCCACACCCTGCCCCAGGCGCTGCAGCGCCTGGGCCTGCCGCGCGCGCTCAACCTGGTATTGGGCATGGCCGTGCAGCGCAACGCGCGCCTGCAGGACCCGCGCCTGGCCGAACTCGCCGTCGGCGCCGGCAAGCGCGCCCAACGCGGCGCCGAGCTGGCCCACTGGCAGGCCGCGCAGCTGCGCCTGGACCACGAGCTGTGCTACACGGCGGGCCTGCTGCACAACATCGGCGAACTGGCCCTGCTGCGCTGCCTGCAGGACTGGCGCAAGCTCGGCGGCGAATTGTCCGACGAGGAGATCGAGCAGGCCCTGCGCCAGCGCTCCGCCGGCTTCGGTTCCGCGCTGCGCATCCGCTGGCGCCTGCCGCTCGGCCTGCGCGAGCTGATCTCGGCCTTCTACGCCCTGGGCGGCGGCGTGTTCTCCCGCGAGGCGCTGGTGCTCAACTTCAGCGCGATGCTGCTCGACCTGCCCGCCGACCAGCCGCCGGAGTCGCTGCTGGACAGCCGGACGGCGCGCATGCTCGGTCTGCGTCAGGAATTCCTGGCGCGCATCCCCGCCCATCTGCTGAGCGAGGCCTGACCCGGCGCGCTACTGCGGCGCCGGCTCGGCCACCGCGTCGGCCAGCTCGGTCAGCGGCCTCGGCCGGTCGATCAGGTAGCCCTGGATGTAGTCGATACCCAGCTCGCGCAGGCAGGCCCGGGCGGCCTCGTTCTCGACGAACTCGGCGACGGTGCGCAGGCCGAGCTGGCGGGCGATCTGCGCCATGGAGCCGACCATCGCCCGGTTGATCGGGTCCCGCTCGATGCCACGCACGAAGGTGCCGTCGATCTTCAGCAGGTCCAGCGGCAGGTGGCGCAGGTAGGCGTAGGAGGCGAAGCCGCTACCGAAGTCGTCCAGCGCCACCTTGAGGCCACGCCGGCGCAGGCGCTCGATCCAGCCGGCGGAGCTGCCCAGTTCGGCCAGCGCCACCATCTCGGTGATCTCCAGGCACAGCTTGGCCACCGGCAGGCGGTGGGTGTCGATCAGTTCGTCGAGCAGCTGGTGGAACTCCGGGTCCAGCAGCGAGGGTGCGCTGAGGTTGATGTTGACCTGGCCCAGCGCCGCCTGGTGGCTCGGGTTCTGCGCCAGCCACTCGCAGTAGCGGCGCAGCACCCAGCGGTCGATCTGGGCGAGGAAGCCGTAGCGCTCCGCCGCCGGGAAGAACTGGCCCGGCGACACCCACTCGGCGGATTGCGGGTCGCGGTAGCGCAGCAGCACCTCGTAGTGCAGGCCCTCCTCTTCGCCCTGCAATGGGCACACCGGCTGGTAGAACAGCTCGAAATGCTGCTGCTCGAAGGCCTCGCGCAGGCGAGCGATCCACTGCAGCTGGCGCTGGTGCTCGACCAGCGCGCCGTCGGCCGGGTTGAACAGGTGCACGCGGTTGCGCCCCTGGGCCTTGGCCAGGCTGCTGGCGTTGTCGGCCCAGTTCAGCGCCTCCTCCCAGTCGCGCACGCCGGACTCCAGTTCCAGCACGCCGATACTCACGCACAGGCGGAACGGCCGGCCACCGTAGCTGAACACGAACTGCTCCACCGCCAGGCGCAGGCGCTCGGCCTGTTCGAGGGCCTGCTGGCGGTCGCAGTCGGCCAGCAGCACGGCGAACTCGTCGCCACCGATGCGCGCCAGCTCGGCCTGGCTCGGCACACTGCCCAGCAGGTGGCCGGCCAGCTGGCGCAACAGCTGGTCGCCCGCCGAGTGCCCGCAGAGGTCGTTGACCTGCTTGAACTGGTCGAGGTCGAGCAGCAGCAGGTGGCTGTAGCGCCGGCCGCTGCCCTCCAGGCTGCCCTGCAGCAGGCGCTCCAGCTCACGCCGGTTGACCAGGCCGGTGAGCGAGTCGTGAGCGGCCAGCCGCGCCAGGCGCTGCTCCAGGGCGCGGCGCTCGCTGAGGTCGACCACGATGCCCTCGATGCAGTGCTGGCTGCGCTGTTCGTGCAGCGACAGGTGCACCCAGCGGGCCTGGCCGTCGGCGGTCTGCAGCTGCACCTCGCCGCTGGCGGTGGACTGCGCGTCGCTGAGCTGCCCGCGCAGGCGCTGCCAGTCGCCGGGCGCCAGCAGGCCCTGGATCGGCTGCGCCTGGAGCAGTTCGGCATCCGCCTCGGCGCGGCCGAGCAGGCGCAGGAAGCTCGGATTGGTCTCCAGCAGCAGGCCCTGGCGGTTGCAGCGGAAGATGCCCTCGGCGGCATTGCGGAACAGGCCGCGGTACTGCTCCAGGTTGACGATGGCCTGCTCGCGGGAGGCCAGCAGGGCCTGGCGCACGTCCTCCAGCTGACGGCCGTTGAGCACGCCGAAGAGGAACACGCAGACCACCGGCAGCCAGGCGTGCAGCACGTCCACCCAGGCGTTGCGCGGCACCACCCCGGCGCGGCTCAGCGAGAGCATCAGCATGAGCAGAATGGCGGCGCTCCAGAACAGCGCGAACCAGCCCGCGTACGGCCGCCGCAGGTAGAGGGCGAGCAGGGTCAGGCCGAGCTGGAACACACCGGTCGCCAGCATCATCAGGTTCATCGCCTGGGCCGCCTGGCTGTGCCCCTGGCTCAGCAGCACCCACGCCAGCACCCCGGCCAGCCCCACGATCAGCACCCCGCGCAGGTGGCGCGCCACACCCGTGTCGAGGCGTAGCGAGGCGCCGATGAACAGGGTGCTGAAGGCCAGCGTGAGCATGCCGAACAGGTTGGTCTCGAACTGCATGGCGATCGGCCAGTTGCGCCACAGCAGCAGGTTGGTCAGGTCGTTGATCGCCGCCGTGTACCAGGCGACGCTGAGGATGGTCGCGCAGTAGTAGCCCAAGCGGCGGTCCGGCGCGGCGACGAACTTGGCCAGGTGGAACAGTCCCATCACCAGCAGGGCGCCGACGATCAGGCCGTTGTTGAGCCAGGTGGCTGCCAGCAGGCGATCCTTGTCCGCCGCCGGCACCAGCTTCACCGGCAGGCTGATCGAAGAGGTGCTGCGCACCCGCAGCACCACTTCCTGCTCGCCACGGCCAAGCGTGGGTAGCGGCACCATGAAGGCGCGCATGGGCTCGTCGCGCAGGGCGAAGGGCAGGTGGTCGCCGACCTGGCGGTAGAGCGCCAGGCGGTCGTCGACGAACACCCAGACCTGCACGTCGTCGAGGTAGGTGTGGTCGAGCCACAGGTAGAAGCGGTCGCCGGAGTCGCCCTTCAGGCGCAGGCCGAACCACCAGGCGCTGTCGCTCCAGCCCAGGGTGGGAATCCGGTTCAGCGTCCGGCCCTGGCTCGGCAGGCGCTCGCGGGCCTGGTGCAGGGCGAGCTGCTCGGAGGCGTCCTCCAGCAGGCGCAGGGCGGGCACGGTGCCAGTGTCGGCCTGGCGCAGGTCGAGCAGCGGCAGTTCGGCGCGGGCCGTGGCGCACAGCGCCAGGAGCAGCAGGGGCACGAGCCAGCGGAAGACAGACGACATCGAAACGACCTGAACGAACGGGGGTTGGGTACTGGCCAAATGCCTCTTGCCAGCTTAGCCCAAGACGCGCTTCCTGGCCGCCGGCGCGTCGACGGCGCCGCGTAGTCGACCGGCCGCGCCTACTACAAACCGGGCTTCCCCTGATGCTTTGCGCCACGCGGCGCCTTCATCCGGCCAAGTCGACGAACGGCCATTCACGCGCCGAATGCGGCGCCGTGGGCCGTTCTCCCGCGAACGGGGCATCATCCCAGCAACAACGGCGCTTTGCGGGGACGGCCGGGGAGCCATGGTCACGGCGTGACTTGTAGTTATCAACGAGTACCGCTTCAGAATTTCTTGATGGTCCAGGCAATCGCCTGCAAAATGCCGCGCCCGCACCCTTCCGGTGCGGCTTTGTGCTGATCCCACACACCCGCGCGCCACACGTAGTGCACGGGTTCATTAATACGATCACGCAGGAGAATTCTCAGTGCACATCGGTGTTCCTCTCGAGACCCACGCCGGGGAGACGCGGGTTGCCGCGACGCCCGAAACCGTCAAGAAGCTGGTTGGCCAGGGCCATCAGGTGACCGTCCAGACCGGTGCCGGCGTCAGCGCCAGCATTCCGGACAGCGCCTATGAAGCCGCCGGTGCCAGCATCGGCAACGACGCCACCGCCCTCGGCGCCGACCTGGTGCTGAAAGTGGTCGCTCCGACCGAAGCCGAACTGGCCCACATGAAGACCGGCGCCGTGCTGGTCGGCATGCTCAACCCGTTCTGCAACGACACCATCGCGCGCATGAATGCCCGTGGCATCACCGCCTTCGCCCTGGAGGCCGCCCCGCGCACCTCCCGCGCGCAGAGCCTGGACGTGCTGAGTTCGCAGGCCAACATCGCCGGCTACAAGGCCGTGATGCTCGCCGCCAACCACTACCCGCGCTTCATGCCCATGCTGATGACCGCCGCCGGCACCGTGAAGGCCGCCCGCGTGCTGATCCTCGGCGCCGGCGTGGCCGGCCTGCAGGCCATCGCCACCGCCAAGCGCCTGGGTGCCGTGATCGAGGCCTCCGACGTGCGTCCCGCCGTGAAGGAGCAGATCGAGTCGCTCGGCGCCAAGTTCGTCGACGTGCCGTTCGAGACCGATGAGGAGCGCGAGTGCGCCCAGGGCGTCGGCGGCTACGCCCGGCCGATGCCGGCCTCGTGGATGGAGCGCCAGGCCAAGGCGGTGCACGAGAAGGCCAAGCAGGCCGACATCGTCATCACCACCGCGCTGATCCCGGGCCGCAAGGCACCGACCCTGCTGCACGAGGCGACCGTCGCCGAGATGAAGCCGGGCTCCGTGGTCATCGACCTCGCGGCCGCCCAGGGTGGCAACTGCCCGCTGACCGAAGCCGACCAGGTGGTGGTCAAGCACGGCGTGACCCTCGTCGGCCACACCAACCTGGCCGCGCTGGTGCCGGCGGATGCCTCCGCCCTGTACGCCCGCAACCTGCTGGACTTCCTCAAGCTCGTGATCGACAAGGAAGCCCAGTTCCAGCTCAACCTCGAAGACGACATCGTCGCCGCGTGCCTGATGTGCCGCGACGGCCAGGTCGTCCGCACCAACGGTTAAGGGGAGTACCGGACATGGATATGATTTCCGACGGCATCTACAACCTGATCATCTTCGCGCTGGCCATCTACGTGGGTTACCACGTGGTGTGGAACGTCACCCCGGCCCTGCACACCCCGCTGATGGCCGTGACCAACGCGATTTCCGCGATCGTCATCGTCGGCGCCATGCTGGCCGCCGCCCTGACCGTGACCCCGCTGGGCAAGGCCATGGGCACCCTGGCCGTGGCCCTGGCCGCGGTCAACGTCTTCGGTGGCTTCCTGGTCACCCGGCGCATGCTGGAAATGTTCAAGAAGAAAGCGCCGAAAGCGGCTGCGGAGAAACACTGACCATGAGCATGAATCTGATCACTGTTCTCTACCTCGTCGCCTCGATCTGCTTCATCCAGGCGCTCAAGGGCCTGTCGCACCCGACCACCTCGCGTCGCGGCAACGCCTTCGGCATGATCGGCATGGCCATCGCCGTACTGACCACCCTGGGCCTGATCCACAAGCTCGGCAGCGAGCTGGCGCTGGAAGGCATCGGCTACGTCATCGTCGGCCTGCTGGTCGGCGGTACCGCCGGCTCGATCATGGCCAAGCGCGTCGAGATGACCAAGATGCCGGAACTGGTCGCCTTCATGCACAGCATGATCGGCCTGGCCGCCGTGTTCATCGCCATCGCCGCAGTCGTCGAGCCGCAGTCGCTGGGCATCGTCGCCACCCTGGGTGACGCCATCCCGGCCGGCAACCGCCTGGAGCTGTTCCTCGGCGCGGCCATCGGCGCCATCACCTTCTCCGGTTCGGTGATCGCCTTCGGCAAGCTGTCGGGCAAGTACAAGTTCCGCCTGTTCCAAGGCGCGCCCGTGCAGTTCAAGGGCCAGCACCTGGTCAACCTGCTGTTCGGCCTGGCCATCGTCGGCCTGGGCCTGTACTTCACCTTCACCGGTGATATCCGCGCCTTCGCCCTGCTGGTGGCCCTGGCCTTCATCATCGGCGTGCTGATCATCATCCCGATCGGCGGCGCCGACATGCCGGTCGTGGTGTCGATGCTCAACAGCTATTCGGGCTGGGCGGCGGCCGGTATCGGCTTCTCGCTGAACAACTCGATGCTGATCATCGCCGGTTCGCTGGTCGGTTCGTCCGGTGCCATCCTCTCGTACATCATGTGCAAGGCGATGAACCGCTCGTTCTTCAACGTCATCCTCGGTGGTTTCGGTGGTGCGGCCGAAGAAGCCGGCCCGGCTGGCGCCCAGGAAGCCCGTCCGGTGAAGTCCGGTTCGAGCGACGACGCCGCCTTCCTGCTGACCAACGCCGACACCGTGATCATCGTCCCGGGCTACGGCCTGGCGGTGGCCCGTGCCCAGCACGCGCTGATGGAGCTGGCCGAGAAGCTGACCCACCGCGGCGTGACCGTGAAGTACGCGATCCACCCGGTCGCCGGTCGTATGCCTGGCCACATGAACGTCCTGCTGGCCGAGGCCGAAGTGCCCTACGAGCAGGTGTTCGAGATGGAAGACATCAACTCCGAGTTCGGCCAGGCCGACGTGGTGCTGGTGCTGGGCGCCAACGACGTGGTCAACCCGGCCGCGAAGAACGATCCGAAGTCGCCGATCGCCGGCATGCCGATCCTCGAGGCCTACAAGGCCAAGACCGTGATCGTCAACAAGCGCTCGATGGCCAGCGGCTACGCCGGCCTGGACAACGAACTGTTCTACCTGGACAAGACCATGATGGTCTTCGGCGACGCCAAGAAAGTCATCGAGGACATGGTCAAGGCCGTGGACTGATCCACCGCCCGCTCCACGAAAAGCCCGGCCCTGTGCCGGGCTTTTTCGTGGAGCGCGCCAAGGCTCCGTGCTTCAGGTGCGCACGGCGTAGCCCGGATGCAATCCGGGAGCCAGGCGCCGTACCACCCCGGATTGCATCCGGGCTACGGCTTCGCCATGCCGGCGGCTGCCCCAGATCAATGGGCCGCCGCGACCATCCCTCTAGAATCGCCTCCCCCTTCACGTCCAGGGCGATCCGATGACTCCCGAACTCCTCTCCCCCGCCGGCACCCTCAAGGCCATGCGCCACGCCTTCGCCTACGGCGCCGACGCGGTCTACGCCGGGCAGCCGCGCTACAGCCTGCGGGTGCGCAACAACGAGTTCGACCATGCCAACCTGACGCTCGGCATCGACGAGGCGCACGCCCGGGGCAAGCGCTTCTACGTGGTGGTCAACATCGCCCCGCACAACGCCAAGCTGAAGACCTTCCTCAAGGACCTGGAGCCGGTGGTGGCCATGGGGCCGGACGCCCTGATCATGTCCGACCCCGGGCTGATCATGCTGGTGCGCGAGCGCTTTCCGCAGATGCCGATCCACCTCTCGGTGCAGGCCAACGCGGTGAACTGGGCCAGCGTGGAGTTCTGGCGCCGTCAGGGCCTGACCCGGGTGATCCTGTCCCGCGAGCTGGCCCTGGAGGAGATCGAGGAAATCCGCCAGCAGGTGCCGCAGATGGAACTGGAGGTGTTCGTCCACGGCGCGCTGTGCATGGCCTATTCCGGGCGCTGCCTGCTGTCCGGCTACATCAACAAGCGCGACCCCAACCAGGGCGCCTGCACCAACGCCTGCCGCTGGAAATACCAGGCCCACGAGGGCCATGAAAACGAACTCGGCGCCATCGTCCAGGGCTGCCGGCCGACCCTCGGCGAAGGCGTGCCCACCGAGCGGACCTTCCTGCTGGAGGACGAGACCCGCCCCGGCGAGCTGATGGAGGCCTTCGAGGACGAGCACGGCACCTACATCATGAACTCCAAAGACCTGCGCGCCGTGCAGCACGTGGAACGGCTGCTGCGCATGGGCGTGCACTCGCTGAAGATCGAGGGGCGCACCAAGAGCCACTTCTACGTGGCCCGCACCGCCCAGGCCTATCGGCGCGCGATCGACGACGCGGTGGCCGGGCGCGGCTTCGACCCGCGCCTGATGGACGACCTGGAGTCGCTGGCCAACCGTGGCTACACCGAGGGCTTCCTGCGCCGCCATGTGCACGACGAGTACCAGAACTACGAACGCGGCAACTCGCTCGCCGAGCGCCAGCAGTTCGTCGGCGAGTTCACCGGCGAACGGCGCGGCGAGCTGGTGGAGGTGCGGGTGAAGAACCGCTTCGCGGTCGGCGACCGCCTGGAGCTGATGACCCCGCGTGGCAACCTCAACTTCCTGCTCGGCGCCCTGGAGAAGGCCGGCGGCGAGGCCACCGACGTGGCGCCGGGCGATGGCCATATCGTCTACCTGCCGCTGCCGGAAGATATCGATCTCGACCACGCGCTACTACTACGCCAGTTGGCCTGAGAGTCTGTTTACGATCTGCTGCGCGTCGGCTAAATGGCGACGAAAAACGGCCTCGGACGCTCATTTACACCACGTAAACTCCGCCTCCTCGGCCCCTTTTCGCCATCATTTATCTCTAGCTCGCAAGATCGTAAATAGACTCTTGGCCGGGCGGCTCCCTATACTGTGCGCCCTCGCAGGAGAGCGAGGGGCCGCGAGCCCCTCCGCCGAAGGCGCAAACTCCCATGATCGCTCAGGCCCAGCACTGCGAGGACTCCATATCAGCCGTCTGGAGAGCGGCCGCTCCGAGCGGTCCACCGAAGGGGCAAGCGGCCACGCCGCACAAACTCTCAGGTACCGGGGACAGGGGGAGAGGCACCGAACGCAGGAGTTCTGTGTGCTGCTCTACGTCTATCTGATCGCCATCACCGCCGAAGCCATGTCCGGCGCGCTCGCCGCCGGCAAGCGCGACATGGACCTGTTCGGCGTCGCCCTCATCGCCTTCGTCACCGCCCTCGGCGGCGGCACCGTGCGCGACATCCTGCTGGGCAACTTCCCGGTCGGCTGGACCCAGCATCCCAGCTACATCTACCTGACCATCTGCGCCGGCCTGTTCACCATGCTCATCGCGCGCTTCATACACCACCTGCGCCGGCTGTTCCTGCTGCTCGACGCCATGGGCCTGATCGCCTTCACGGTGATCGGCTGCAACGTCGCCCTCGGCCTCGGCTACCCGCTGGCGGTGGTGGTGATGGCCGGGGTGATCACCGGCGTGTGCGGCGGCATCCTGCGTGACATCCTCTGCCACCGCCTGCCCCAGGTGCTGCGCCACGAGCTGTACGCCAGCGTCTCGCTGCTGGTCGCCCTGCTCTACCTGGGCCTGCGCCACCTCGGCGTCGACGAGGACCTCAACCTGCTGGCCTCCTTCGCCAGCGGCCTGGCCCTGCGCCTGGCGGCGATCCGCTGGCGCTGGTCGCTGCCGGTGTTCTCCTACGCGCCGGGCCGCTGGGACGGCTGATCAGGACGCCTGCGCCCGGCTGCGCAGCAGCTCGGCGAGGCGCTCGGCCGGCACCGGCGGGCTGATCAGGAAGCCTTGGATCTCGTCGCAGTGCTGGGCCTTGAGGAAATCCATCTGCGCCTGGGTCTCCACCCCCTCGGCGACGACCTTCAGCTCCAGGCCGTGGGCCATGGCGATGATGGCGCGGGTGATCGCGGCGTCCTCGCCACCGGCGGCCAGGTCGCGGACGAAGGTCTGGTCGATCTTCACGTAGTCCACCGGGAAGCGCTTGAGGTAGCTGAGCGAGGAATAGCCGGTGCCGAAGTCGTCGATCGCCAGTTTCACACCCAGGTCGCGCAGCTGCTGGAAGGTGGTGATGACGTTCTCCACGTTGTCCAGCAGGTGGCTCTCGGTCAGCTCCAGTTCGAGCAGGTGCGACGGCAGCCCGGTCTCGTCCAGCACCTGGCGCACCAGGCCGATCAGGTTGCCCTGGCGCAGCTGGTGCACCGACAGATTGACCGACACGCGCAGCTCGACCAGGCCCTGGCGCTGCCATTCGCGGGCCTGCCGGCAGGCCTGGCGCAGGACGAACTCGCCGATGGGCGCGATCAGGCCGGTCTCCTCGGCCAGCGGGATGAACTCGCCGGGCGGCACCAGGCCCATGCTCGGGTGGCGCCAGCGCACCAGCGCCTCGGCGGCGTTGAGGCTGCCGTCGGCCAGGCACAGCTTGGGCTGGTAGAACACCTCCAGCTGGCCGTCCTCGATGCCCTTGCGCAGCTGGGTCTCCAGCTGCAGGCGCTCCAGGGTGCAGGCCTGCAGGTTGTCGGTGTAGAACTGGAAGGTGTTGCCGCCCAGGTGCTTGGCATGCTGCATGGCCATGCCGGCCTGGCTGATCAGCGCGGAGATTTCCCGGGCGTTGTCCGGCAGCAGGGAGATGCCGACCGAGGCGCTGACCACCAGCTCGTGCCCGCCCACGTCCATCGGCGTGCGCAGCTTGGTCAGCAGGCGGCTGGCGGTGCGCGCCAGGGTGGACAGGCTGCCGTAGTCGTCGAGCAGGATGGCGAACTCGTCGCCGGCCAGCCGCGCGATGGTGTTGGCCTCGGGCACGGACTGCAGCAGGCGGCGCCCCATCTGCCGCAGCAACTGGTCGGCCACCTCGTGCCCGAGGCTGTCGTTGAGCAGCTTGAAGCGGTCCAGATCGACATGCAGCAGGGCCAGGTGGGTCTCCTCCTGGCGCGCCCGCTCACCGGCCTCGTGCAGGCGCTCGCGGAACAGGCTGCGGTTGGCCAGGCCGGTCAGCTCGTCGTAGTGCGACAGGTAGCGCAGGCGCTCCTCGGTCTGCCGGCGCTGCGACAGGTCGGAGAAGAAGCCGACGATATGGCTGACCCGGCCGCGGGCGTCGCGCACCACGTTGAGCTGCAGCCACTGGGGGTAGAGTTCGCCGTTCTTGCGCGTCTCCATCAGCTCGCCGCGCCAGTTGCCGTGCCGCTCCAGGTCCTGGCGGATCAGCTGGTACTGGCGGCGGGCGTCGCGGCTGCTGATCAGGGTCGCCACGCTGCGCCCCAGCACCTCGTCCTTGCGGTAGCCGGTGACCTCGCTGAACGCCTGGTTGACCGACAGCACCAGATAGTCCGCGTCGAGGATGAAGATGCCCTCGCTGGTCGCCTCGAACACCGTGGCGGCCAGCCGCTGCTCCTCGTCCCGGCGCTTGCGCTCGGTGATGTTGCGGCGCGTGCCGAGCATCCGCACCACGCGGCCCTGGTCGTCGCGCTCGACGGCGCGGCCGCGGTCCTCGACCCACAGCCAGCGCCCGTCGGCGTGGCGCACCCGGTATTCGACGCAGTAGCCGTCGGTGCGGCCCTTGAGGTGCTCGACCAGGGCGCGGCGCAGCACGGGCAGGTCGTCCGGGTGCAAGCGCGGCTTGAGGTGGCTGAGCACGCCCTTCACCTCGCCCTGGGTGACGCCGAAGATGCTTTCCAGATGGCTGTGGTGTACCTGGTCGGTGGTCAGGTCCCAGTCCCACAGGCCGAGTTCGCTGGCCTCCAGGGCCAGGGCCAGGCGCGCCTCGCTCTTGACCAGGGCGTGGCTGGCGTCGTCCAGCTCCAGGGTGCGCTGGGCCACGCGGATTTCCAGCTCGTCGTGGGCCCTGCGCAGTTCGCGCTCGGCGCGGCGGCGCTGCTCCACCTCGCGGGCCAGCTCCTGGTTGAGCCCCTCGGCGCTCTCCCGGGCGTGCTGCAGGCGCTCGATCAGCGCCTGGTTCTGGAAGCGTCGCAGCAGGTTGCGCTCGACCAGCCGGTTGACCTGCCAGGCCACCACACCGAGGCTGAGCAGCAGCAACAACCCCAGCAGGCCGCCGACCCGGTGGTCGTAGTCGTCGCTGAGCAGCAGATAGAGGATGGTCGGCAGCAGGCACGGCAGGGCGAAGGCGAGGAAGGCCGGCAGGCTGACCGCGTAGGCCACGCTGGCGGAGAGGATGGCGGCGACGATCAGGCCGTAGACCATCGCCTGCACCAGGAACTCGTCGCCGGGCACCAGGAAGATCGCCGCGAAGGCCAGGGTCAGGCCGCTGGCGCTGGCGCCGACGAGGAACATCCGCCACCACTGCGGATGCGCCTGGCGCGACGGCAGGGCGGCCGTGAAGGCGGCCATCTGGATCAGCCGCAGCACCGCGAGCAGCACCACCCAGACCAGCCATCCGGTCAGCAGCAGGCTCTGCTGCGGCTGCCACAGCAGGGCGGCGCAGGCCAGGGCGCTGAGCAACATGAACAGGGTCGGGACCTGGGAGCCCTGATACAGCAGGCGCGTCCGCTCCACCGCGATCTCGGTGGCGAACTGCTGGTGGATGACGCGCGACTCCTCCGCCGCGACGCTGGCGGAGCCCCCCCGAGATGCTTGTGTCATAGGCGATGTTCTTGTAATGGAATGCCTGACTTTTTCCCGAGCATACCCGAGCTAGAGGGGTCGCCCAAGCCTGATGGTGGCTTTTTAACAGCTTTGCCCGAGAAATTGCGAACATTCGTTCACTCATCGCGCCTGCCCGTCCGGACGCGCTTTGCCGCGCCGCCGCCCGGCCCGTAGAATGCCGCGATGCATAACGATCCCGAACTCCTCCTCGCTTCCCTCAACGACGCGCAGTGCCAGGCCGTGGCCGCCCCCCTCGGGCGCCAGCTGGTGCTGGCCGGCGCCGGCTCGGGCAAGACCCGGGTGCTGGTGCACCGCATCGCCTACCTCATCCAATTCCTCGATGCCTCGCCGTATTCGATCCTGTCGGTGACCTTCACCAACAAGGCCGCCGCCGAGATGCGCCAGCGCATCGAGCAGATGCTCGGCCTGAGCCCCAGCGGCATGTGGGTCGGCACCTTCCACGGCCTGGCCCACCGCCTGCTGCGCGCCCACTGGCAGGAAGCCGGCCTGGCCGAGAACTTCCAGATCCTCGACTCCGACGACCAGCAGCGCCTGGTCAAGCGGGTGATCCGCGAACTGGGCCTGGACGAGCAGCGCTGGCCGGCCAAGCAGGCCCAGTGGTTCATCAACGGGCAGAAGGACGAGGGCCACCGCCCGCAGCACATCCAGCCGGCCGGCGACCTGTTCCTCGCCACCATGCTGAAAATCTACCAGGCCTACGAGACCGCCTGCGCCCGCGCCGGGGTCATCGACTTCGCCGAACTGCTGCTGCGCGCCCTCGACCTGTGGCGCGACAAGCCGGACCTGCTGGCCCACTACCAGAAGCGCTTCCGCCACATCCTGGTCGACGAGTTCCAGGACACCAACGCCGTGCAGTACGCCTGGCTGCGCCTGCTCGCCAAGGGCGGCGAGAGCCTGATGGTGGTCGGCGACGACGACCAGTCGATCTACGGCTGGCGCGGCGCGCGGATCGAGAACATCCAGCAGTTCTCCAGCGACTTCCCGGACACCCAGCTGATCCGCCTGGAGCAGAACTACCGCTCCACCGCCGGCATCCTCAAGGCCGCCAACGCCCTGATCGCCAACAACAACGGACGCCTCGGCAAGGAACTGTGGACCGACGGCAGCGACGGCGAGCCGATCAACCTGTACGCCGCCTTCAACGAACACGACGAGGCCCGCTATGTGGTCGAGTCGATCGAGGCGGCGCTGCGCAAGGACGGCCTCAAGCGCAGCGAGATCGCCATCCTCTATCGCTCCAACGCCCAGTCGCGGGTGCTGGAAGAAGCCCTGCTGCGCGAGCGCATCCCCTATCGCATCTACGGCGGCCAGCGCTTCTTCGAGCGCGCCGAGATCAAGAACGCCGTGGCCTACCTGCGCCTGCTCGACGGCCGCCACAACGACGCCGCCCTGGAACGGGTGATCAACGTGCCGACCCGCGGCGTCGGCGAGAAGACCGTCGAGGCCATCCGCGAGCACGCCCGCCACGCCGACCTGTCCATGTGGGCGGCCATGCAGCAGCTGATCGCCAACAAGGGCCTCACCGGCCGTGCCGCCACGGCGCTGACCGGCTTCGTCGAGCTGGTCGAGAACCTGGCCGCCAAGGTGCTGGACATGCCGCTGCACCTGATGACCCAGACGGTGATCGAACAGAGCGGCCTGCTCGCCTGGCACCAGGCCGAGAAGGGCGAGAAGGGCCAGGCCCGGGTGGAGAACCTGGAAGAGCTGGTCAGCGCCGCGCGCAACTTCGAGAACAACGAAGACGACGACCTCTCGCCCCTGGCCGCCTTCCTTACCCACGCCTCGCTGGAGGCCGGCGACACCCAGGCCGAGGAGCACGAGGACTGCATCCAGCTGATGACCCTGCACAGCGCCAAGGGTCTGGAATTCCCGCTGGTGTTCCTGGTCGGCATGGAAGAAGGCCTGTTCCCCCACAAGATGAGCCTGGAAGAACCCGGTCGCCTGGAAGAAGAACGCCGCCTGGCCTACGTCGGCGTCACCCGCGCCATGCAGCAACTGGTGCTGACCTACGCCGAGACCCGCCGCCTGTACGGCAGCGAGACCTACAACAAGGTCTCGCGCTTCGTCCGCGAGATACCGCCGGCGCTGATCCAGGAAGTGCGCTTGTCCAACAGCATCAGCCGCCCCTACTCAGCACCGAGCCGCACCATGAGCGGCGGCTCGATGTTCGCCGGCAGCCAGGTGCCGGAAACTCCCTTCAGCCTCGGCCAGGCCGTGCGCCACAGCCTGTTCGGCGAAGGCGTGATCCTCAACTTCGAAGGCAGCGGCGCCCAGGCCCGGGTACAGGTCAACTTCGCCAGCGAAGGCAGCAAGTGGCTGATGCTGGCGTATGCCAAGCTGGAAGCGGTTTAGCCAGTTTCTCGGATAGCGTAGGTTTTCGTTCTGCTGTGAGCGGAAACCTATGCGGCGTATCAGACACTACAGATCGCCTTTATAGAGAGGTTGCCCTAGCTTGCACTTTGTTGAGCACAAATATCGCAATCTCAACGAATAGACATACAGCACCCAGCGCTGCTAGATATATCCATCCGCTCGCAACGCTTGGGCCACAATATGTCTCGGTAAGGCATCTGAAGATACGTACAACGACCTTCACCTCACTCCAGAGAGCCGCCAGAACAACAAGCAAGGCGAAGCCGGTTAAAAATTTTCCATGAAATCTTAAAGATTTATGCACAATCGTATTGCTCACAACTTGCCAAGTCCGCAACGGCAGCAGCCCGATAGCAGCAAGACCAATGAAGCCGAGCAGGTATATAAAATTGCTAAAAAAGGACACACTCATGGATATATCAGCGCCTTGCTCTTGACTAACTACGCAACCAAGCCTTGAACCCATAACACTCCTAAGCCCAAGCAGAAACAGTTAGAAAATATTAGGACACCTTGTGTTTCTTGCCGTAGTACAGAACGCAGCAATTAGAAACAATATAAATGCAGGCGCATTAACCACCATAACTTCAAAAGATTCCGTCCGGCTTGTGCAAGATATAAAAACAACCAAAAAAAGTGATGCAAAAAATCTAGAAAAACCAATCTTACGAACCAAATCACTAAATGACTCTGGCTTAACACTGAAGAAAATCCATATCAGGGAAATAAATAACACCAAAGGCATTATCACTTGATATTTTTTATTAAAAAGCGCACATACCAAAGCGTAAGCCATTGTTAATGCTACAACTGTAAAAGCTACTTTTAGACATTCTTTGGGGCTACTCATGCGTTAATCCTGTCCGCATAGGCACGAGATTGCCCATAAGGCGTGTTTTGATAGTCTTGCCCAAGAAGTACTCCCTCTTCCAAACCAAACGCTCAGGGTGGAAGTCTCGCCAAAAAAGGAAAGCCAGAGCAACATCATTGCTCAATCCAAAAGCGCACCCTCTGAATCAAGTAAGACCTTATAAATAGCCTGCACATCAGAAAAAAATAATGAAATACGAGAGACGAGATAAAGCACCAGAATAGGCACCAACCCCAGCAACATAACTACCAGCATGAGTGCTGCAGATGCAAATTCACCACGAAAACTCAAAATCAAACTAACTATAAGCACTGCCAATAACAGCATGCTTGTAGCTATAAAAAACATATTAGAAACCAGACGCTCGCCGGCATTCAGCCTCAAATGAATCACTGCCCCCTCTCCCTCATGCACCACCGCCACATGATGTGAGGCAGGAGCAAAATTGCTCACCTTAGCAATGCGAATCACACCATCAATATCACTAATCTTATATTGTTGCAGAGTCTGCAACCCTTTTACGCCATCATAATTAATCGAAAAGCTCAGTGAATGCTGAGTCTCACACAGAGCTTTATCCTTAATAGAAAAATACCAATCAAGCAGTTTAGTCATTATATCCCCTAGGGGCACAGACACTCTGAAGGATCAACACAGGCCGCATTGCCACCTATTTTTATACCTGACCCATTGATTTTCCCAAAAATCTTCTTCAATAATTTGTCGAACATGCCAAGCCCACCAACTCCTATTTCTTCACTCACCAATATCTTCACCTATCGGTGTGCCATTGGGGACTACGGGTGATAGAAGTTCTGGATCCACAGGTCTGTAATCAATTTGAGCATCTCCAGGCCGAAATCCCCATTCCACTGCAGTTTTCCCAGCATGACTGAGTTGACTCTAGGCTCATATGGTTTACGTCTACCTACAGGAACTCAAATCCATACTCTCAACGCAGAAGAATACTTAGAATCATTACAAGCAAGCATAGAATTGAAGTTAGAAGATTTATTGCAAACCCATTGGTTACGCCAATTTTCTTTAGCGCAGACGGCACAACAAAAACTATACCGATCATTATTATGAAAGCCGTTATAAGCGGTGGAACGGTCATTGGCTTACACCCACATTGTAATATTCCATATTTAACAAACTACCTGAAATAGAAAACTGCCCACCAGTAGTTAATGCGTTACTATAGAACACTTCGGCAGCTTTCTTTAGGGATTGATTTTTTATGATAGCTCCAGCTGCCTCATAAATAGTCTTAAAGGTTTTTGATGGGGCAAATGCACCACCCAATTTCACACTCTCCAAGGTTTCAAGGCTCGGGTCATAGGTTACTCCTGTACTTATAGGACCAATAATTGCTCCAGTACTTCCACTCACCCCGGCATAGTCACAGAGCGAGCCTGCACTTGAGTAGCCTGCGTCAACACTTGCCCGCCCCAAACCAAACTCCATCTCGGTATTACCTCCTCCGAATATTCCTATATCGAACTCAGCAGAAGGATTCCATGGCCCTGGGAAAGTAATAGCCGCTCCGATCTCAACTCCTGTAATGGGAATGTCTGCTATTCCAAACTGATGGGCGTATGAAGCAAATGGAATCTGTAACGTTCCACTTATTGATATTCCATCTTGGCCAAGAGGGTCGACTATAAGAAGAGGCGCAGCATCTACATACATATATGCGTTTGACCCACCTTTTAATCCAATCGGGTCCTGAGTCACATACCTCCCCAGCTCCGCTGCGTAGTACCGGTAGCGGTTGTAATACAGCCCACTCTCCTCGTCCCGATACTGCCCCTGGAATCTAATCGGCTGGTCGGTCTCGCCCTGTTCCTGGTCGATGGCGCCCCAGTCGTCCGCCTGGCCCTGCCAGAGGGTCTGGCCCTGTTCGCCCGTGAGCCTCAGCGGGGTGCCG
>NZ_JAOEEE010000043.1:0-37539 GCF_029837675.1 Pseudomonas sp. GD04015
AATCGTGGTCAAGGATGCCCGCGGCTTCTTCACCTCGCGGGTGTTCGCCACTTTCATCAACGAGGGCATCGCCATGCTCGGTGAGGGCGTGAATGCGGCGATGATCGAGAACGAGGCGCTCAACGTGGGCATGCCGGTCGGCCCGCTGGCGATCTCCGATGAGATCTCCCTGAGCCTGGCCGCGCATATCCGCAACCAGAACATCGAAGATCTCAAGGCAGAGGGCAAGGCTCTGCCGCAGCACCCGGCCTTTGCCATCGTCGACCTTATGCTCGAGTTCAAGCGTCCGGGCAAGGCGGCCGGCGGTGGCTTCTACGAGTACCCCGCGGCGGGCGCCCCCGAAGGTGGCAGGAAATACCTGTGGCCGGAGCTCAAGGCGCGTTTCGAGAAGACCGAGCAGCAGATTCCGCGTGAAGACTTGCGTGACCGCTTCCTCTTCGCCCAGGCCATCGACACCGTGCGCTGCGTGGAGGAGGGCGTGCTGACCTCCACCGCCGACGCCAATATCGGCTCGATCTTCGGCATCGGCTTCGCCGCCTGGACGGGTGGCGCTCTGCAGTACATCAACCAGTATGGCCTGCAGGCCTTCGTCAGCCGCGCCCGGCAGCTTGCCGAACGCTATGGCGAACGCTTCCAGCCGCCAGCATTGCTGGTCGAGAAAGCCAATCGCGGAGAGCTGTTCTGAGCGGACGAGCTAGCGCATGACCCTGCACTGGAGCAAATGCGTGAGTTCCAGTGTCCCTTTCGGGAGGCCTTAGGCCTCCCGTTTTTTTGCCTGCAGCCTTAGCGAAATGGAGACAGAGGAAATTGCAAATATCGACACTATGACTGTGGCTTGGCCGCATCCTGACGGGCCTTGCGCAGCGTGCCGGGCGGGTGGCCCGCCCACTGGGCGAAGGCGCGGCGAAAGGTGGCCTGATCGGAGAAACCGAGGTCGGCGGCGATCTGCTTGACCGGCGTGTCCGTGCACGACAGCAGCTGCATGGCCTGACGAAAGCGCCAGCCGTCCTTGATGCTCTGGAAGCTCTCGCCCAGCGCGGCCAGCTTGCGGTGCAGGGTGCGTGGTGACATGGCCATGTGTGAGGCCGCCTCTTCCAGGGTCAGCGGGTGCGGCATGCTCTGTTGCAGCATGGCGACCAGGCGGGCCGGCAGCTCGGCCTGCTCGACCAGTACCTCGATGAAACTGGCCGGCGCGCGGCGCATCAGCCGGGAGATCTCCTCGGGCGTGCGGACGATGGGCAGCGCCATGGTGTCGGTGGCGAACTCGATGCTGGCCATCTCGGCGTCGAAGTGCAGGGGCGCGGCCAGCAGCATGCTCAGGGCCATGGCGTGCCTGGGCTTGCCCAGCGGCAGGGATACCGAGCTCAGTGGTACCCGTTGGCCGAACAGCCAGGAGAGCACGCCGCAGAGGGTGAACAGGGCCAGCTCGTAGGCGAGGGCGCGATCACCTGTGGGCGGCACCATCTCGAACAGGTTGAGCCGTGCGCGCTGGGTGCGGGTTTCGGCCTGGAACTCCGCGCGAAAATCGCCCATCACCAGGGCGATGCAACGGGCCAGAACCGGCAGACAGCTCTGTAGCGTCGTGGTGGTCAGCGCCGCCCGGCAGAGCATCTCAATGCCGCCTATCGGTACCGCGCGCGAGTGCAGGCCGCAGGACTCGTCCTGCAGGCCGATGACGATTCCACCGTAGAGCTGGGAAAACTGCTTGGTGCTGACCCGGGCGCCACGCCCGCTCAGATCCGCCTCGTCGATGTGCGCCAGCCCCATCAGGTCGTCGCGCGACAGGCCACGGGCTTCGGCGGCCGTCAGCAAACCTCGGGCGTAGCGGGCGGGGATGACGGGTTGGTTCAGGTCGACATTCACGGCGAAATCCTAGTTGGCTATTTTTGCCATATTTATGTCGTATCACGGCATCGACCCCAGGGGCAAGCGGGCCAACACTGCGTACCCATCAATCCATGAGTACGAGGTGCAACGATGAGCTTCTCCAAGCAGGTTGTGTTCATTGCCGGCGGCAGCAGCGGGATCAATCTCGGCATCGCCGATGCCTTCGCCCAGGCCGGTGCCAGCGTGGCCATTCTCGGCCGCAGCCAGGACAAGCTCGATGCGGCCGTGGCCCAGCTGCTCCGCCATGGCGGTGAAGTCCGCGGCTTCGCCGCCGATGTGCGCGACTTCGATGGCGTGGCCACTGCCCTGGCGGCCACCACCGAACAACTCGGCCCGATCGATGTGCTGGTGTCCGGCGCCGCCGGCAACTTCCTGGCCCCCGCGGCCAACATGTCTTCCAACGCCTTCCGCACCGTGGTCGACATCGACCTGCTCGGCACCTTCAACGTGTTGCGCGCCGCCTTCCCGCATCTGCGCAAGCCGGGCGCGCGCATCGTCAATATCAGCGCCGGGCAGAGCTGGATGCCGACACCGCTGCAGGCCCATGTGTGCGCGGCCAAGGCCGGCGTCGACCAGCTGACCCGTACCCTGGCCATCGAGTGGGGGCAGGCCGGCGTGCGCGTCAACTCGATCGCCCCGGGGCCCATCGAAGGCACCGAGGGCATGGCCCGCCTGGTGCCGAATGCCAAGGCGCATGCCGCCTGGGTGCGCTCGGTGCCGCTGGGTCGCTTCGGCCAACTGGAAGACATCAGCAATGCCGCGCTCTGGCTCTGTTCGCCGCAGGCCGGCTATGTCACCGGCGTGGTGCTGTCGGTGGATGGCGGCCTGGCGCTGGGCGGCTCGGGTGCCATCACCCAGGCCCTCATCAGCTGAGTTCCGCAGTCCCTAATCGCAGAGAACGCCATGACCAATAATCTGCCCTTCGACCTGAACCTCAGCGACGATCAGCGCATGACGCGCGAGTCGCTGCAGCGCTTCGCCCAGGACGTCCTGCGTAGCCATAGCCGCGAGGCCGACGAGGCCGCCGCTGTGCCGGAGGACTTCTATGCCCGCAGCCTGGAACTGGGCCTTACCCTGATGCCGATTCCCGAGGCGCTGGGTGGTGCCGGCGCCGCACGTTCGCCCATCTCCAACATGCTGGCCATCGAGGATCTGGCCTGGGGCGACATGTCCCTGGCGCTGGGCGCGGTGACGCCACTGACCTTCGTCAACACGCTGCTCGACCAGGGCAGCCAGGCCCAGCAGGAGAAGTACCTGCCGCGCCTGGCCGGCGAAGACTTCGTCGCCGCCAGCGTGGCTCTGATGGAGCCGCGGGCGCGTTTCGAGACCAGCGAGCTGCGCACCACCGCGCGCCGTGAGGGCACTGGCTACGTGCTCAATGGCGAGAAGTCCCTGGTGGCGCTGGGCCTGTCGGCCGAATTGCTGCTGGTGGTGGCGCAGCTGCAGGGCGAAGAGGGCGTGGCCGCCTTTATCGTCGAGCGCGGCACTGCAGGAGTGAGCGCGGTGCGCGAGGAGACTATGGGCCTTAAGGCGCTGGAGCTGGCGCGCATCCGCTTCGAGGAGGTGCAGGTGGAAGCTTCTGCTCGACTCGGCGAGGACGAGAAAGCCTTCGATCTGCAGCGCCTGGTGGATCTGGCACGTATCGGCATCTGCGCGCTGGCGGTGGGTACCTGCCAGGCGGTGTTGGATTACGTGGTGCCCTATGTGAACGAGCGCAAGGCGTTTGGCGAGCCCATCGCCCAGCGCCAGTCCGTGGCTTTCATGGTGGCGAACATGGCCATTGAGCTGGAGGGCATGCGCCTGCTGACCTGGCGTGCGGCTTCGCGGGCCGAGCAGGGACTCGATTTCCACAAGGAGGCCTACCTGGCCCGCGTGCTCTGTGCCGAGAAGGCCATGGAGATCGGCAGCAACGGCATCCAGCTGCTGGGTGGGCACGGCTTCATCCGCGAGCACTTGGTGGAGCTCTTCTACCGCAACCTGCGGGCCATTGGCCTGCTCGAAGGCGCGGCCATCATCTGAGAACCCATCCACGACCTGCTGCGCGTCGGCCAAACGGCGTTTCAAGCGGCCTCGGCCTGCTCATTTACCACTCGTAAATTCCGCAGCCTCGGCCACTTGCGCCACCGTCTGGCTCTGGCTCTAGCTCGCGAGGTCGTGGAAGGGCTCTAAAGCGAGGAAAGCAAAATGATCAATCTGGAAATCCCCGCCAAGCTGCTGACCGTGCCGAACATGGCGCGCACGCTGGCCAAGCAAGTGTTCCGCCCCATCAGTCGCAAGTACGACAAGGCCGAGCATGCCAAGCCCATCGAGCTGGTGCCGGTGGCCGACATGATCAGGACGACCGGGGTCATGAACAGTCCGGCCGAGAAATGCGAGCGCGCGCCGTCCGCCGGGGTGAAGAACGGCCAGAACATGATGGCGGTGCTGACCACCGCGGAAATGAGCTGGGGCGACGTGGCCATGCTCAACAGCATTCCGGGCCTTGGCCTGGGCAATGCGGCGATCACCGCCGTGGGCACACCCGAGCAGCGCGAGAAGTTCGGCAAGTTGTGGTGCGCCATGGCCATCACCGAGCCGGGCGCCGGCTCGGATACCGCCAATATCGTCACCAGCGCACGGCTGGACGGTGATGAGTGGGTGCTCAACGGCGAGAAGATCTTCGTCACCGCTGGCCAGTTCTGCGATGCGGTGGTTGTGTGGGCGACGCTGGACAAGAGGCTCGGCAAGCGCGCGATCAAGTCCTTCATCGTGCCCAAGGGCGCGCCGGGCATGCAGGTGGTGCGCCTGGAGCCGAAGTTGGGCTTCCGCGTTTCCGATACGGCGGCCATCACCTTCACCGACTGCCGCATTCCCAAGGATCACGTGCTGGGTTCAGCGGAGATCGCCGAGGACGCCAAGCAGGCCCTAGGCGGGGCCATGCAGACCTTCGACAACACCCGTCCGGTGGTCGCCGCCATGGCCTTGGGCGTGGCGAGGGCGGCACTCGATCTGCTGTACGAGATCCTTGGTCGTGAGGGCTTTTCGCCGAGCTACGAGCGCAGCCTGTGGGATGCCAGCGCGCTGGAGGCGGAGATCTACCGCATGGAGGCCGACTACGAGGCGGCACGCCTGCTCAGCCTGAAGGCGGCCTGGATGGCGGACAACAAGCGACCCAACTCCATGGAGGCGTCCATGGCCAAGGCCAAGGCCGGGCGCATGGGCAGTCAGGTCACCCTGCGCTGTGTCGAGCTCTGCTCGACCCTGGGCTTCAGCCAGGAGTACCTGCTGGAGAAGTTCGCCCGTGATTCCAAGATCCTCGACATTTTCGAGGGCACTCAGCAAATCCAGCAGTTGATCGTCGCCCGCGCGGTGCTGGGGCTGTCGTCGGCGCAGCTGAAGTAGGAGCCGTTGATGAGCACGATGAAGCTGGAAAAACACGACGGGGTCTTCGTCCTAACCCTGACCAATGGCGAGGCCGGCAACCTGCTGTGCGACGAGGTGCTGCAGGAATACCTGGAGAACTTCGACGTGATCGAGCGCGAGCGTGGCGACGCCGCCCTGGTGATCACCAGCGCCGACCCTAAAACCTTCTGCAACGGCATCAACCTGCCGTGGCTGATGCGGCAGAAGAACCCCATGGCCTTCGCCACCCGGCTGGAGAATTTCCTGATTCGCCTGGGCCTGCTCAACCTGCCGGTGGTGGCGGCCATCAATGGCAACGCCTATGCCGGCGGCGCGCTGATTGCCACGGCCAGCGATTTCCGCCTGATGCGCGCGGATCGCGGCCGTTTCTGCTTTTCGGAGGTGAAGATCAAGCTGCCCTTCACCCCGGCGCTGCTGGACATCGTCCGTCTGCTGCCCAATCGCGCCGCCATCGACGAGCTGGTGCTCACCGGCAATGCCTGGGGAGGGGAGGAGTGCGCGCGCCGCGAGGTAGTTCATCAGGCGCTGCCGGAGGACCAGGTGCTGCCTGCCGCGATGGCCCTGGCAACCGATATGGCGACCCGTGACCGCGCCACCTACACGGCGATCAAGCGCGGCCTGCGTCCCACACTCATAGGGCTGGCCGGGCAGCGTGGTATCCCTGTAGTTTGAGCACAACCGGCGCCTGCCGAACAGGCCCCATCTCGCACAGGAAACAGGAGTTCATGATGTCCAGATTGCCCGCACCGCTGGATCGCTTGCCCTTCCCGGTGATCGGCTCGCCGCTGTTTATCATCAGTAATCCCAAGCTGGTGATCGAGCAGTGCAAGGCCGGCGTGGTCGGTTCCATGCCGGCGCTCAACGCACGTCCCGCCTCGTTGCTGGAAGACTGGCTGGCGGAGATAACCGAGACCCTGGCCGCCTATAACAGGGACAATCCCGACCGCCCGGCGGCGCCGTTCGCCATCAACCAGATAGTGCACCGCAGCAACGACCGCCTGGAGCACGACATGGCGCTCTGCGTGAAATATCGGGTGCCGATCATCATCACTTCGCTGGGGGCGCGCGAGGACATCTACGCGGCGGCGCATTCCTACGGCGGCGTAGTGCTGCATGACGTGATCAACAACGCCTTCGCCCGCAAGGCGATCGAGAAGGGCGCCGACGGCCTGATCGCCGTCGCCGCGGGTGCCGGCGGCCACGCCGGAGAGAAGAGCCCTTTCGCCCTGATCCAGGAGATCCGCCAGTGGTTTGATGGCCCGCTGGCGCTGTCCGGCTCCATCTCTACTGGCGGAGCGGTGCTGGCCGCCCAGGCCATGGGCGCCGACTTCGCCTATATCGGCTCAGCCTTCATTGCCACCGAGGAGGCCAATGCCGCCGACACCTACAAGAAGGCCATTGTCGAGTGCTCGTCCGACGACATTGTCTACAGCAATCTCTTCACCGGCGTGCATGGCAACTACCTGAAGCCCTCGATCATCGCGGCAGGCTTGGATCCCAACGCCTTGGCACAGAGCGACCCTAGCCAGATGAACTTCGGCGGCGATGCCAAGAAGGCCTGGAAGGACATCTGGGGCTGCGGCCAGGGCATTGGCTCGATCAGCCGGGTGCAAGCGGTGGCCCAATATGTAGCGCAGCTCAAGCGCGAATATGCAGAGGCGAAGGCAACACTGCTTAGAGTCTAATAGGATTAGACGCTGCCATCTGCCATCTGCCATCTGCCAGCGTCTCCTTCTGCCCGAAATCAGACGACTTCCAAGTCTGCCTCCTACCGAAAACGATCATTCGCGCGAGGCTGCCGTCGACGGCAGCCTCCATCTCCGAACAGCGTATTCCAGCATACGGCCACCAGATGGAATGCCCCATCGCCACCTAAAAAGCGCCTTGGTCGCCGTGGTAACGAACCCGGTGCGCTTCGGTTGGCAATGGGACCTCCCACTTGAACAGCATTCGCCGGATGTCGTCGTTGCGCAGGCTGGTATCCCGGCTGCTGTTGCGCCGGTAGATCTCCTTCTCGGGCATCTCCAGGTACTCGATCTGTACGTTCGCCTGGTAGGCGTACAGCAGATCGAGGGTCTTTTTCCTCATCTGAGCCGACAGGTGCGTCGAGTTCCAGACGAAGGGCTTTTTCTCGCGCAGAAGTGCCTTCGCCTGATCGATCGCGAAGTGGGCGGCGGCCCCTTCGTTCTCGCCATGGCGCAGGCCCAGTGCCTCGCGGGCGTCGTCGAACGAGATCACCGGCAGGTCCGGGTGGTGCCTGGCCACCCAGGTGTTCTTGCCGCTGGCGGGTATGCCTGACAGCACGATGACGCGAGAGCCTTCCGGCTCGTGCAACGCGTAGTCGGGGTGGACGCGGGCACCGCGGAAATACTGGACCCGGGTGTAGTCGTCCACGAATTCACGCGGTCCGTATAGGCAGCCTTCCTCGGCGGCCAGCTCACGGAACAGCTCGATCTCGTCGAGGACGCCCTGCTTCCCTTCGTAGGACCGCCCCTGCATGTCCGCTTCAGCGACTGCGCACAGCATCCACACCGGGAGTTCCCACGACAGCTTGTGCAGGATGAACTCCGGGCTTTGTCCGCTTCGGTTGCCCGAGAGCGCGAAGAACGGGAGCTGGTGCACCGAGATGATCCGGCAGACCTGCTCCCGCAGCGCGAAAGGCACGCCCGCACGCCACAGCAGCAGGCGCGCGTCGATGGCGCCGCGACGTGAGTGGCCCGGCTGGCCGATGCGGCCGGTCTCGGCATCGATCACCGTGGTGTCCGGCTTCGAGATGTCGTGCAGCAGGGCGGCGATGAACAGCACGAAGCGCTGTTCCTCGGTCGCCTGCTGGTAGACCGGTTGGGCGAGCAGCGCCTCGACCACCATGCAGGTGTGCGTCCACACATCCCCTTCGGCGTGGTAGTACGGGTCCTGGGGTGTGCTCGCCAGCCGGGTCAGGGCCGGGATGGCCTCCAGGCACGCCTTCTCGTCGAGGTTTTGGCCGGGTGCGGGTACCAGGCCTTTCAGTTGTCGAATGTCCATGTTTCATGTTCTCCCTCAGTAGCCGCGCCGCAAGCCGTTCCAGTCCCTCGAGAGGCAAGGGGAGTAGAGGTCTACCCCGTCCGCCAGCAGGTTCGGGATGAAGGGCTGGTTCGCATGGTGCTGGTCCGCGTCCAGGATGGCCTGGACGAAGTCCCTGCGGACCCATTTGAGGCGTCCGGTCGTTTCGTTCTCGTCTTCGAGCTTCAGGTACAGGCCTTCCATCACGGTCGACTTGTCGCACTGTCGCCAGGCGCGTTCCAGGTCCAGTCCTTCCCGCTGCACCGTGGCCTCGAACGCGCTGCGCCAGGTCGCCGACTTGGCCTGGGAGTCACCGACCAGATCGAGCAGGTCCCTGAGCCGCGCCGGCGCCGGCCCTTCATAAAGGACCGGAACGGAGAGCACCGGACCGTCCTGTAGAAGCTGGCGTCGGGCGGCTGTCGACAGGAACAGGCCTCGCGCCCGATCCCAGACGTCGAACTCGCAGAAGAAGTGCGGCAGGTGGTCGTAGAACACCGAGTGCTTCTTGTGCAGCCATTCCCCGAACAGTACGTATCGGTCTTCGAGGCGGCTCAACAACCAGTCCTCGTGAGCCACCGCCCATTGCTTGAAGAGGTTGAACTGCCGTTCCCGACCACCGCCGGTCAGGTAGTGGCCGCGGGACTGCAGAAGCAGTTCACCGGCGGCCGAGAAGCTGATGCCGGCATTCGCGCCGTCCAGCTTTTCCTCGACGACCAGCCACCGGCCGGCCAGGGACGAATAACGGACCTGATCGATGTCCGTGTCGCCTGGTTGCAGGCGGGAGCTTTCCAGGTGCGGAGTGCGTGGGTATTTGTGCAGCTCGAGGTTTTGCGCATACGCGCGGAAATCCATGTTCATGGGTTTTCTCCATAGGAAATAGGGAAAACCGACGACAAGGTTCAGGCGGGCAGAATGTGGGAAGCGGCCACGCGGGTGCGGGCAGCCATCAGGCACGATGGACCGTCGTCGGTATCAGGCGAGTTGGCTGGCGCGGGGCACTTCGTTCACCACTGAAGGAGAGGGTGGAAATAAGGGCGCGGATTCAACATCCGAAGTGTGTTGGATGTCAACGCGATTAAAGCGGCTGACAGCTGCCGTGCGCTGGAAGTGTGACGGTCTTTGCGGAAACGCCCAGGGGCATGGCGCGTATTTTTTCGTACCTTGTACGTTCGCGGGTCACCACGGAGTCGGGACCGGATGAAAGAGCCCCTCAAGCTGTCGGACAAATTCAGATGGGGCGCAGCCCTGATCTGCTGGAGCGGCATCGCATTCGCGATCTACCAGCGCAATCCGCTTTATTTCTTTCCCTCGGTGATTCCCTACATGCTGGTCAACTGGTTCTCCGACAGAATCGACGGCGAGTCGTGAATGCGCATGGGCGGTATGGAGCTTCTCGCGACACCGCCCACGCTGCCCACGACCTCAGCGATTGCGCCCCAGCGCCTCATGGCTGCTGACCCAGTCCCCGGCCAGGATCGCCGAGGTCAGCGATACGTCGCCGGCCAGCACCACCGCCGCGATGATTTCCGCCAGCTTGTCGGCCTTGCCGGCGCCGTAGCAGCCCAGCATTTCCAGGCATTCGCGCTGGGTCGGCAGGCTGGTGCCGCCGCCGTGGGTGGCGCAGATCACCGCCGGCAGGGTTACCGACCAGTAGTAGTCGCCGTTGTCCAGCAGCTGCCCGTAGGTGATGCCGCCATGGGACTCGGCCACGTTGGCCGCGTCCTGCCCGGTGGCGATGTACACCGCCGCCAGCCCGTTGGCCGAGTGCGCGCCGCTGTAGGCCGAGCCGGCCTGGAAGGCGCCCACGGCGGCGATCTGCCGGTAGCGGTAGAGGTTGGCGGGGTCGACGCGCAGCAGCTCGTGGGCCACTTCGCGCTTGAGGGTGAACTCGGCGATCACCCGCTTGCCGCGGGTCTGGATCATGTTCATGGCCGAGTGCTTCTTGTCGGTGTCGAGGGCGCCGGACAGGATGTAGCGCGGCTGCAGGGGGTGGTTGGCCTTGATCCATTCGCAGGCGGCGAAGGTGGCCTTGCTGGTCATGTTCTGTCCGGCGGCATCGCCGGTGGTGTAGCAGAAGCGGGTGTAGAGCATGTTGGCCACGGGGTACTGCTCGATCTCGAACAGCTTGCCGCTGCGGGTCGTGGTTTCGCTCACCGCCTTGATCGTCTCGAACTCGCTGACCAGCCAGGCGCCGAATTCGCGGGCCTGCAGTGCGTTTTCGAAGAGGAACACCGGCGCGCGCTGCATGGAGTGCTTGACCGCGGTGGTCTTCACTCCACCTGACGCGCTGATGGCGCGCATGCCCCGGCTGTAGCTGGCCAGAAGGGTGCCTTCGGTGGTGGCCATCGGCACGTAGAAGTCGCCGCGCGCGTGCTCGCCCTCTATCCGCAGGGGGCCGGCCAGCCCCAGCGGCATCTGTACCACGCCGATGAAGTTCTCGATGTTGCCGCGGGTGACTTCCGGGTCGATGGCGTATTTGCCGACCGTATCCAGCGAGGCGCCGGTCTGTTCCTTGACGAAGTCGCGGCGCGCGCTGGCCTGCTCGTTGGAGTAATCGTTGGCGGGGTCGCGAGGAATCGGGGCGCCTCTGGACATGGTGCTCTCCTGCAGAGTCTGATGGGTCGGCCTGCCCGGGTGGGCGTCCGTTATCCCGAGTGTGCCCGTGTGTACCTTCGCCAGCACGCCCAAGGGCGCCAATCAGGTGATCCAACGCGCCACGAGCGATGGTGTGTGGGGCAACACACAGATCGGATGTTTGCCTCGACAGGCTCTCTCAGCCCGCCGCTGATCCGTTCTTGCGCAGCAGGTAGCTGTCCATGATCCAGCCGTTGCGCTCCCGCGCCTGGGCGCGGGTCGTGGCGATGCGTTCGGCCACCTCGTCCAGCGGGCCGGCGATGAGGATTTCGTCCGCTGTGCCCACGTAGGCGCCCCAGTAGATGTGCAGCTGCTGACCGACGAAGCGCAGGTAGGTGTCCTTGGCGTCGAGCATCACCGCCACGCTGTCGACGCCTTGCGGCCAGCCCTCGGCGAGCAGGCGGCCGGTGGTGATTTCCACGGCGCGGCCGATCTGGTTCAGCGGTACGCGGTGGCGGGCGGTGAGGGCTTGGAGGCTGGTGATGCCGGGGATCACGTCATAGCTGAGGTCGCTGCGCGCGCTGGCGATGGATTCGATGATGCGGATGCTGCTGTCGTACAGCGAAGGGTCGCCCCAGACCATGAAGGCGGCCGTCTCGCCGTCGCTCATCTGCTCGTCGATCAGCTGCTCGAACACCGCCTGCTTGTCGCGGTTCAGCTCGTCCACGCTGGCGCGGTAATCGGCGGCTTCGCGTTCGCGCTCTGGCTGCTGTCCTTCGGCGAAGCGCGGGTTGTGGCCACCCAGGAAGCGCTCGCAGATTTCCCGGCGCAGGGCGTTGAGCTTGTGTTTGGCCGGGCCCTTGTCCATCAGGAAGATCACATCGCTGCGGCGCAGGGCCTTGATCGCCTGTTGGGTGATGTAGTCCGGGTCGCCGGCGCCGATGCCGACCAGCAGCAGTTCTTTCATGGTCTGTTCCATGTGGTAGCGCGGGAGGCTGGCGCCAGTTCGTCGATATGGTGGTAGTCGGCGCCCAGCTCGCCGGCCAGCTGGCGGGCGCGGCCGAGGCGGATGGGCGCGCGCTCGATATCCAGCAGCAGGCCGGGGCAGGGTAGCGCGGCAAGCTGCGGCCAGTCGCGCAGGCGGCCGTCGGTGAGCAGCAGCAGGCGTTGTTGTTCGCCCGGTTTGTGGCGTTGCCGGCGCGCTAGCCAGGGCGTGGCCAGTTGCAGGGCCTCGATGATCGGCGTGCCGCCGCCGGCGCCGAGCTGCTGCAGCCAGGTGTGCAATTCAGGTGATGCCTTCTGCCCCTGCCACAGCCAGCGCGGCTGGGCGCCGCCGGCTTCGAGCACGGCCAGGCGTGCGCGCTGGCGGTAGGCGCTGGCGAACAGCTCGGCGAGCAGGCCCTTGGCCTGGGCCAGGGCGCCGTGGCGGCGGGTGCTGGCCGAGGCGTCGACGATCACCAGCCACAGCTCGCCGGGGCGCAGGCGGCGGGCGTGCCAGTGTAGGTCGGCGCGGCGGTGCGGGCGGCCGTGGGTGAGCGTTGCTGGCCAGTCGATGCGCGTGGGCGTGCCCGTGCTGCGAGCGCTGCTGCGTCCGCCTTGGGCCTGGCCGGGGAGGGGTAGGGCATCCGCGCCTGGGGCCTGGCGCGGGCGGATGCTCAGGGCTTTTTTGGCCAGTTCGGTGGCTCGCGCCGCTCGCCGACGGCCACGGTCTGCGGCGGCGTTGCGCCCCACTGGCCTTCGCCCTGGTCCGGTTGTGCTGGCTGCTGTTGCGACTGGTTTGGTGCTGGCGGCGGGCTAGCGGCGGGCGGCGTGTGTTCGCGACGGCGGTGGGCGAGGACGAAGGGCTCCAGGGCGTCGATGTCCTGCGCTTCGATCTGGCTGGCGCCGCGCCAGGCCGCGTGGGCGCGGGCGCCGCGCAGCCACACCAGGTCGGCGCGCAGGCCATCGACGGCGGCGGCGAAGCAGCGCTGGGCGATGGCGTCCAGGCTGGCGTCGTCCAGGGCGATTGCGCCCAGGCGCTGGCGGGCATCCATGCAGCGCTGGCGCAGGGCGTCCTGCTCACCTTGCCACTGGGCGAGGAAGGCTTCGGGGGCGCCGTCGAAGGCCAGGCGGCGGCGGACGATTTCCGCGCGCTGCGCCGGTTCGGGCGTGCCACCGAGCTGCACCTTGAGGCCGAAGCGGTCGAGCAGTTGCGGGCGCAGCTCGCCTTCCTCGGGGTTCATGGTGCCGATCAGCACGAAGCGCGCTGGGTGGCTGTGTGATAGGCCATCGCGCTCGATGTGGTTGATGCCGCTGGCGGCGACGTCGAGCAGCAGGTCCACCAGATGGTCGGGCAGCAGGTTGACCTCGTCGACGTAGAGTACGCCGCCGTGGGCATTGGCCAGCACGCCGGGGGAGAAGCGCACGCGGCCTTCGCCTAGCGCGGCATCCAGGTCGAGGGTGCCGACGATGCGTTCTTCGCTGGCGCCCAGCGGCAGGGTGACGAAGCGCCCGCCGTCGAGCAGGTCGGCCACGCCGCGCGCCAGGGTGGACTTGGCCATGCCGCGCGGGCCTTCGATCAGCACGCCGCCCAGGGCCGGGTCGATGGCGGCTAGGCACAGGGCCAGCTTGAGCTCGTCGGCGGCCACCACGGCGGCCAGGGGGAAATGGGGCTGCATGCTGTTACCTCGGATCAAAGGTTGAAAATAGGCGGGCCGATCGGTTAGCGTGGCAACCATCGTTTTGGAGATCAGCATGTCGTCTCGTCCTTCCCTGAACCGCCTCGTTCGCTCCGCCGCTGTCGGCGTGGCTGGCGTGCGCGCGCAGGTCGAGGCCGTCGCTTATTTCTTTTATGGGTATTGGTTTAGCCAGCGGCGCGCCTGATACCCCACAGGCGCCCCAGAGCAAAGGGTCGCCACCAGCCAGTTTCACGAAACCCCGGTCGGCCACCCGACCGGGGTTTTTGTTTTTTCGGCCCACAAGGCCAACACGATGCACACAGAGGATCGAAACATGACCGCTTACACCGCCTATTACCGCAGCTACCGCAACTCCGCCTGGCGATTTAGCAGCGCTGCCGCGCACCACCGAGATTCCAGTCGAACACCCAGATAGCGCGCCGCGCGTGGCATGAGGCCACGCCGGGCGAGGACCACCGCCATGAATGCTTCCGTTACCGCTCTGCGCGCACAAGCCGTGCCGCCATCCACCACTCGCCGCCGCGCAACGCCGCTGCCGAGCCCCACCGATCTGCGCCAGCACCTGCCGCTGTCCGCCGCTCTCGCCAGCCAGGTTCACACCCAGCGTGAGGCTATCCGCGCTGTGCTCGACGGCTCCGACCCGCGCCTGCTGGTCGTCGTCGGCCCCTGTTCCCTGCACGATCCGATTTCCGCCCTCGAATACGCCGACCGTCTGGCCGCACTGGCCCCCGAGGTGAGCGACCAGTTGCTGCTGGTGATGCGTGCCTACGTCGAGAAACCGCGCACCACCATCGGCTGGAAGGGCCTGGTCTATGACCCGCAGCTGGACGGCAGCGGCGACATGGCCGGCGGCCTGGAGCTGTCGCGCCGGCTGATGCTGGCCATGCTCGAACGCGGCCTGCCAGTGGCCACCGAGCTGCTGCAACCGCTGGTGGCGGGGTACTTCGACGACCTGCTGGGCTGGGCCGCCATCGGCGCGCGCACCAGCGAGTCGCAGGTGCACCGCGAACTGGTCAGCGGCCTGGATGTGCCGGTGGGCTTCAAGAACGGTACCGATGGCAGCCTGTCGATTGCCTGCGACGCCATGCGTTCGGCGGCGCACCCGCACCAGCATTTCGGTGTGGACGGCCTGGGTCGCCCGGCCCTGGTCGAGACCGATGGCAACCCGGATACCCACCTGGTGCTGCGCGGCGGCCATGGCGGGCCGAACCATGATGCGGCCAGTGTAGCCGTGGCGCGGGCGAGCCTGGAGAAACAGGGCATCGCCGCACGCATCATGGTCGACTGCAGTCACGCCAACAGCGGCAAGGACCCGCTGCGCCAGCCGGCGGTGCTGCGCGACGTGCTCGACCAGCGCCTGGCCGGTGATGCCAGCCTGCGCGGGGTGATGCTGGAGAGCCATCTGTTCGACGGCTGCCAGGCGCTGTCGGCCGAGCTGCGCTACGGCGTATCGATCACCGACGGTTGCCTGGGTTGGAGCGGTACCGAGGCGATGTTGCGCGAGGCGGCCGAGCGGCTGCGGGCGGGTAATTGATGTCGGTAGGGGCGACGCTTTGCTCGTCCACCATGGCGGCGTTGTGGTGGATGGATAGAACGCCATCCACCCTACAGAGCTGATGTAGGGCGGGTGAAACCCGCGCTGGTCCACCCCCCTCTCCCTCTGGGAGAGGGGCCGGGGGTGAGGGCGGTTGTGTGCGGCTCGGATCTCCCTCACCCCAACCCCTCTCCTGGAGGGAGAGGGGCTAGCTGAACGCTGCTCCATCAACTTTCCTCCGCATCCAGCAGCAGGTTTTCCAGCGCGCCTCGGTACTCGCCGGGCTGCTGCCAGAGGCCGCGCTGCTGGGCTTCCAGCAGGCGCTCGAGCATGTCCTGCAATGCGCCGGGGTTGTGCTGATGGATAAAGTCGCGGGTGTCCTTGTCCAGCAGGTAGGCATCGGCCAGCAGGGCGTACTGGTGGTCGTCGACCAGTTCGCTGGTGGCGTCGAAGCCGAACAGGTAGTCGACCGTGGCGGCCAGCTCGAAGGCGCCCTTGTAGCCGTGGCGCTTCATCCCGGCGATCCACTTTGGGTTCACCGCGCGGGCGCGCACCACGCGGCCCAGTTCTTCCTTGAGCGTACGGATGCGCGGGTTGTCCGGCTGGCTGCTGTCGCCGAAGTAGCTGGCGGCCTTGGCGCCGCGCAGGGTCTCGACCGCCGCCAGCATGCCACCCTGGAACTGGTAGTAGTCGTTGGAATCGAGGATGTCGTGCTCGCGGTTGTCCTGGTTGTGCAGCACCGCCTGCAGCTGCTGCAGGCGTTCGGCGAACTGCGCGCGGGCTGGCAGGCCCTCGGTGCCCTGGCCGTAGGCGTAGCCGCCCCAGTTCAGGTAGACCTCGGCGAGATCGGCGCGGGTCTGCCACAGGCGCTCTTCCACCGCGTTCTGGATGCCGGCGCCATAGGCGCCCGGCTTGGCGCCGAAGATGCGCCAGCCGGCCTGGCGCCGCGCCTCGACTGGGTCGAGGCCCTGGCCCTGGTGGGCCAGGGTTTCCTGCCAGACGCGGGCGGCCAGTGGGTTCATGTCTTCCGGTTCGTCCAGCTCGGCCACCGCCTGCACGGCCTGGTCGAACAGGCGGATCAGGTTGGCGAAGGCGTCGCGGAAGAAGCCGGAGACTCGCAGGGTCACGTCCACCCGCGGGCGGCCGAGCTGTTCCAGCGGCAGTACTTCGATGCGTTCGACCCGCTGGCTGCCGGGCTGCCACACCGGGCGCACGCCGAGCAGGGCCAGGGCCTGGGAGATGTCATCGCCGCCGGTGCGCATGGTCGCCGTGCCCCATACCGACAGGCCCAGGCGCTGCAGATGCTCGCCCTCGTCCTGCAGGTGGCGCTCCAGCAGGCGCTCGGTGCTCTGCACGCCGATGCGCCAGGCGGTGGGCGTGGGCAGGTGGCGCACGTCCACCGAATAGAAGTTGCGGCCAGTGGGCAGCACGTCCAGGCGCCCGCGGCTGGGTGCGCCGCTCGGGCCCGGAGGCACGAAGCGGCCTTCAAGGGCGTCGAGCAGACCGTTCATTTCGGCGCCGCCGCAGGCGTCCAGCAGTGGGGCGATATGGCCGCGCAGTTCGTTCAGCACCGCGTCGCTGGCCAGGCCGGGCGCTGGAGATTCGGGTTGTTCGATCAGTTGCAGAGCGAGCAGCTCCAGGCGCTCGCGGGTGTCGCCACGGCTACGCCAGGGCTCATGGCTGAGTGCTTGCAGGCAATCCGGGCGCGGGTCGCTCCAGGGCTCGGCCGGCTCGCCGCCGAGTGGGTCGAAATCCAGCTCAAGGTCCTGGGCGAGGGCGCGCAGCAGGCTGGCGTGCTGGCCGTGACCATCGCCACGCGGGATGCGCACCAGGGACAGCAGGGTGTCGCGGCGCAGGCGCCCGCTCGGTGATTCGCCGAAGCAGTGCAGGCCGTCGCGGATCTGCGATTCCTTGAGGTCGCACAGGTAGGCGTCCAACTGGGGCAACCAGCTGTCCGGGTCGTCGTTGAGCTGCAGGCCCAGCTCGCGGTCGAGGCTGGCTTCGCGCACCTTGCGCTGGATCTCGCCGCGCAGCTCCACGGCGCGGCGCGGGTCGAGCTGGCTGGCCTCGTAGTACTCGTCGGCCAGGCGCTCCAGGTCGCGCAGCGGGCCGTAGCTCTCGGCGCGGGTCAGCGGTGGCATCAGGTGGTCGAGGATCACCGCCTGGGTGCGGCGCTTGGCCTGGGCACCTTCGCCGGGGTCGTTGACGATAAAGGGGTAGAGATTGGGCAGCGGACCTAAGATCGCGCTCGGCCAGCACGCCTCGGACAGGCCGACGCTCTTGCCCGGCAGCCACTCCAGGTTGCCGTGCTTGCCGACGTGGATCAGCGCGTCGACGGCGAACGCCGTGCGTAGCCAGCAGTAGAAGGCCAGATAGCCATGCGGTGGCACCAGGTCCGGGTCATGGTACACCGCCGCGGCGTCCAGCTGGTAGCCGCGTGCCGGCTGGATGCCGACGAAGGTCAGGCCGAAGCGCAGGCCGGCGATCATCAGGCGACCGCTGCGGTACATCGGGTCCTGCTCGGGCGGACCCCAACGTTCGGTTACGGCCTGCTGGTTGGCCGCGGGCAGGCTGGCGAACCAGCGTTGGTAGGTGTCCAGCGCCAGGCTCTGGGCGCAGGGGCGCAAGTCGAGGTTGTCCAGGTCGTTGGTCACGCCGCCGAGCAGCTGGTGGGTCAGCGCGGTGCCGTCGTTCGGCAGGCCTTCAACCGGGTAACCCTGCTGCTGCATGGCGCGCAGGATATTCAGCGCGGCGGCCAGGGTGTCCAGGCCGACGCCGTTGCCGATGCGGCCGTCGCGGGTCGGGTAGTTGGCCAGGATCAGGGCGACGCGCTTGTCGGCGTTGGCCTTGGCCGCGAGCCGAGTCCAGCGCAGGGCCAGCTCGGCGACGAAGTCCATACCCGGCAGGTGCGGGCGGTAGCACACCACATCTCTCTGGCTGCGCTCGCTGCGCGCGGCGACATCCTTGAAGCTGATCGGCCGGGTGATCAGGCGGCCGTCCAGCTCGGGCAGGGCGATGTGCATGGCCAGGTCGCGCGGGCCCAGGCCCTGGGCGCTGGCCTGCCATTGCACCTCGCTGTCGAGGGCGCAGAGCGCCTGCAGTACCGGCACGTCGCGGCGGAACGGTCGCTCCTGCGGCGCTTCCGGGTTGGACTGGGCGAAGCCGGTGGTGTTGAGGATCACCGCCGTCTCGGTCTCGTCCAGCCAGGCCTCGACCTGGGCCAGGCATTCGGCTTCCTTGAGGCTGGCTACGGCAACCGGCAGCGGGTTGAGGCCCTGGGCCTGCAGGCGCTGGCAGAAGGTATCGACGAAGGCGGTGTTCCCGGCCTGCACCTGGGCGCGATAGAACAGCAGCGCCGCCACCGGCCGACCCGGCTGCCAGTCGGCGCGCCAGTGTTCGAGGGTTGCCTCGCCGTGGCGCGGGTGATGGATCAGCGTGCGCGGCAGGGCGCGTGGCTCGCTCCACGGGTAGTCGCGGTTCAGCCAGCGGCTGGCGACGCAGTGCAGCAGATGGCGGGCGTTGTCCGCGCCGCCCTGGCGCAGGTATTGCCACAGGCGCTGGCTGTCCTCGCTCGGCACGTTGCTCAGCGCGCTCAGCTCGGGATCGGGGCTATCGTCGCCGGGCACCAGGATGATCTTCGTACCTTGGCGACCCAGCTCGACCAGGCGTTCGATGCCGTAGCGCCAGTAGCTGACGCCGCCGTGCACCGAGATCAGGATGACTTTGGCGTAGCGCAGCACTTCCTCGACATAAAAGTCCACCGAGGCATGGTTGGGCAGCTGCGCCGGGCTGGCCAGGCGCAGGCTGGGGAAGTCCTCGGGCAGCTCGCGCGCCACCTCGGCCAGCAGCGACAGGTGGGAGTCGCCGGTGCAGAGGATCACCAGCTCGGCCGGGGTCTGGCCTAGGTCGGCGATGCTGTCGGCCGGCAGAGTGACGCCGGCCTGGGCGCGCAGGAGGTGCATGGGTCAGAGCTCCGAGCTGCCTGGGAGACCCTCACCCCAGCCCTCTCCCGGAGGGAGAGGGAGTTGGGCCGGGTATAGCTTTTCTCCCCTCCCCCTTCGGGAGAGGGGCCGGGGGTGAGGGAGCCACAGACGGCTCGCTCCCATCACACCAGCGCCGCCTTCAGCTCTGCTTCGATGGCGGCGCGATCCAGCGCCTGGCCGATCAGCACCAGGCGGCTCTGGCGCGCTTCGCCTTCGCCCCAGGCGCGGTCGAAGTGGCGGTCGAAGCGCTGGCCGACACCCTGGACCAGCAGGCGCATGGCCTTGCAGGGGATGGCGGCGAAGCCCTTGACGCGCAGGATGCCGTGCGTGGCCACGGCGTCCTTCAGCGCGGCCAGCAGGCGCGCTTCCTCTGCTTCCGGCAGGACCACGTCGAAGGAGTCGAACTCGTCGTGGTCGTGGTCCTCGTCTTCCTCGTCGTGGTGGGTGCGGCGGCTGTCGATGTGCAGCTCGGTCTCGCAGTTCAGGCCGAGCAGCACGCTCAGCGGCAGGTCGCCGCCCTGGGCCTCGATCACTTTGACCGCTGGCGGCAGCTCCTCGGCCACCTCGGCGCGCACGGCGGCCAGGGCGTCGGCGTCGAGCAGGTCGGTCTTGTTCAACACCACCAGGTCGGCGCTGGCGAGCTGATCGGCGAACAGCTCGTGCAGTGGTGATTCGTGGTCCAGGTTCGGGTCCTGCTTGCGCTGGGCGTCCACCTGCTCGGGGAAGGCGGCGAAGGTGCCGGCGGCCACGGCCGGGCTGTCGACCACGGTGATCACCGCGTCGACGGTGCAGGCGGTGCGGATTTCCGGCCAGTTGAAGGCCTGCACCAGCGGCTTGGGCAGGGCCAGGCCGCTGGTCTCGATCAGGATGTGGTCCAGCTCGCCGCGGCGTGCCACCAGCTCGCGCATCACCGGGAAGAACTCTTCCTGCACGGTGCAGCACAGGCAGCCATTGGCCAGCTCATAGACGCGGCCGTTGGCCTCTTCCTCGGTGCAGCCGATGGAACACTGCTTGAGGATGGCGCCGTCGATGCCCAGCTCGCCGAATTCATTGACGATCACCGCGATGCGGCGGCCGCCGGCGTTGGCCAGCAGGTGGCGCAGCAGGGTGGTTTTGCCGGCGCCGAGGAAGCCGGTGACGATGGTGACGGGAAGTTTGGCGAGCGATTGCATGGAGAGCCCCGGGAGCGTCGTGGAATGGACGGACGGGCAGGGCGGGGCACGCGCGGACGAGCGAGGGCCGAACACCACCGGATCACCCCGCCCGGTTGTCGAAATGTTTGCGAGGCAGGTCTCCTGGCTTACGGCGTGGAGCCTTGGGGCTCCTGATCCTTCGCCTTCCCGCCTTACAGGGCAGTGGCATTTCGAAGAATCTCGTCCGTTTACAGTTGCGGGGGCAGCCAGGGCTTGAAAGACCCTGTTCCCTCTTAGCTTCTTCGGCTGGCGAAGAAGAACCTCGGAAAGGGCGCAAGGCTACGCAGTGCCTGGGATGCGGTCAACCGCGCGGTTGACGCTGGGTGGGGCTTCGTGATGTTCTAGAAAGGCTGTTTCAGGTGCCTCTCGCCGCCGTGCGCGAGGTGAAACGGGAAGCCGGTGGGCACTCTCCAGACCAGGGGAGGCGAGTCCGGCGCTGCCCCCGCAACGGTAAGCGATCGACGGGTCAACCACGCCACTGTGCCACGCGCATGGGAAGGCCGACCCGGTTCCTGCAAAGGCGTCGTAAGCCCGGAGACCGGCCTGAATCCCTTGTTTGGCAACCCGCGGTGGGCGGGCGTACGCCGGCTCGTGGCCTCCGTGGCCGTACGCGTGCTGCGTTCCTTCTACCGGTCCGTCAACCCCTGGAAGGTGCTCATCATGTCCAGCCGCACGCTGTCGTCCTCCGATTCCGTTTCGCTCCCGTTGTCCAAGCGCCTGACCATCGCCGTCGGCAGCTGCCTGCTCGGCGCGCTGCTGATCTTCTTCGCCGGCTTCTCGCACATCGAGGCGATGCACAACGCCGCCCACGATACCCGCCACAGCGCCGCCTTCCCCTGCCACTGAGACCGCCCGCCATGATCAAGCGCATCGCCCAGACCGCGGGCTTCTCCGGCCTTCTGGCCGCCATCGTCCTGACCCTGCTGCAGAGCCTGTGGGTCACCCCGCTGATACTCCAGGCGGAAACCTTCGAGACCGCCGAGCCGGTGGCCGAGCACAGCCACGGCGAGCAGGCCGTCGCCCACGCGCACGACGACGAGGCCGCCGGCCACAGTCATGACGAGGAAGCCTGGGCGCCCGAGGACGGCTGGCAGCGCACCCTGTCCACCGGCCTGAGCAACCTGGTGGTGGCCGTCGGCTTCGCCCTGATGCTGGCTGGCCTGTTCACCCTGCGTGCGCCGAACCAGACCTGGCAGGGCCTGTTGTGGGGCCTGGGTGGTTTCGCCGTGTTCAGCCTGGCGCCGTCCGCCGGCCTGCCGCCGGAGCTGCCGGGCACCGCCGCGGCCGACCTGCTGCTGCGCCAGTACTGGTGGATCGGCACCGCCGTCGCCACCGCCGCCGGCCTGGGTCTGATCGCCTTCGGCCGCAACTGGGCGCTGCGCGTCGTCGGCCTGGTGCTGCTGGCCGTGCCGCACCTGATCGGCGCGCCGCACCCGGAAGTGCACGAGAGCCTGGCGCCGGCCGCCCTGGAGCGCGAGTTCATCCTGGCCTCGCTGCTGACCAACGCGGTGTTCTGGGCCGCCCTCGGCCTGGCCGCCGCCTGGTTCTTCGGCCGTGGTGCCCGTCGGGACGCCTGAACCGGTGACCATCGCCGGCCTCGGCTGCCGTCGCGGCTGCACGGCGGCCGAGTTGCGCGAACTGCTGGAAAAGACCCTGCGGCAGCTCGCGCTGCCGCTGGGCGCGCTGGATGGTTTGGCTACCAGCGAGCACAAGCGCGGCGAGGCCGGGCTGGTGCAACTGGCCGCCGAACTCGACCTGCCCCTGACCTTCTTCTCCGCCGAGCGACTGGCGGCGCACGATTCGCAGCTGAGCGAGCATTCGGCACCTGTACGCGAGCTGATCGGTGCACCCTCCGTGGCAGAGGCCAGCGCCCTGGCGGGCGCTGCGCAGCGCTCTGGCCGCTCCGCGACGCTGCTCTGCAGCAAGCAGCGCAGCGCCGCTGCTACCCTGGCCATTGCCCGCGCCTGAGCGCCTGCTCGTGATCTGCTGCGCGTCGGCTGAATGGTGTTGGAAGGATATGCCCACGTGAGTTGTCGCACCCCTTGTGGGAGCGGATTCATCCGCGAATGTCGAGGCCAGTCGGAATGCCGCCCAGCCGCGCCCACGAACGCAGGATTGCGCCACCGATACGTAACGGGGACATAGCCCTTCGGAATGCTCATCTGCCGTCTGTAAACTCTGCTTCCTCAGCCGTTTTCGCTTATCTCTGGCTCGCAAGATCGCGAGCAGGCTCTGACATCGGGGTAACTCAATGACCGTCTATTTCATCGGTGCCGGCCCCGGCGATCCGGAGCTGATCACCGTCAAGGGCCAGCGCCTGATCCGCAGCTGCCCGGTGATCCTCTACGCAGGCTCGCTGGTGCCGGAGGCCGTGCTCCAGGGCCACGGCGCCGAGCGGGTGGTGAACACCGCCGAGCTGCATCTGGAGCAGATCGTCGCCCTGCTGGCTGAGGCCCACGCCCGGGGCCAGGACGTGGCCCGGGTGCACTCCGGCGATCCCTCGCTGTACGGTGCCATCGGCGAGCAGATCCGCGAGCTGCGGGCACTTGGCATTCCCTTCGAGATCGTCCCCGGCGTCACCGCCACGGCGGCCTGCGCGGCGTTGCTGGAAGCCGAGCTGACCCTGCCCGAGGTGGCGCAGACGGTGATCCTCACCCGCTACGGGCACAGCTCGCCGATGCCGGCGGGCGAGGAGCTGGGCGCCTTGGCCAGCCACCGTGCGACCCTGGCGATCCACCTGGGCGTGCGCCACCTGCCGCGCATCGTCGAGGAACTGCTGCCGCACTACGGCGGCGATTGCCCGGTGGCGGTGGTCCACCGCGCCAGCTGGCCGGACCAGGACTGGGTGCGCGGCACCCTGGCGGACATCGAAGAGAAAGTGCGCGGCAAGGACTTCCGCCGCACCGCGCTGATCCTTGTCGGCCGGGTGCTGGATGCGGCGGACTTCGCCGACTCGGCGCTCTACGCCGAGACCACCCGTCACCTGTTCAGGAAAGACGACGCAGGCAGTAGCGACTGAGGTCGACGTTGCCCCGGTTGTCGGCGATGGCGATCTCGCCGCCCAGCGCCCTGAGGCGGCTGTTCAGGTCGCTGGCGTAGAGCGCCTGGCGCAGGCGCGGGTAGTCCCACTGCGGCGCCAGCCAGCGGTGCAGCTGCGGCAGCAGGAACTCCCAGTGGCCGGGCTCGCAGGCGAAGCCGGCCTCGCGCAGGCGGGCGAGGATGTCGGCATCGCCGCGCAGCAGGGCCTGGCAGTGCTGGAACAAGGTTTCGAGCGGATCGTCCATGACGGGCGATATTGCGCGGCGGCGAGGGTTGCGGGCAACCTGTGCGGCTATCGGATCGACGAGGAACCCCCATGCGCGACTATCAGTGGCTGCACGAATACTGCCTCAACCGCTTCGGCTCGGTCGCCGCCCTGGAGGCCAGGTTGCCGCAGCCCGTGAGCGAGGCCGAACTGCGCGCGCTGGGCGACGACCGCTACCTGTCGCAGATGGCCCTGCGGATATTCCGCGCCGGCCTCAAGCACAGCCTGGTGGACGCCAAGTGGCCGGCGTTCGAGGAGGTGTTCTTCGGCTTCGACCCGGAGAAGGTGGTGCTGATGGGCGCCGAGCACCTGGAGCGGCTGATGCAGGACACGCGCCTGATCCGCCACCTGGGCAAGCTCAAGAGCGTGCCGCGCAATGCCCAGTTCATCCTGGACGTGCGCAAGGAGAAGGGCAGCTTCGGCGCGCTGATCGCCGACTGGCCGGCGAGCGACATCGTCGGTCTGTGGAAGTACCTGGCCAAGCACGGCAACCAGCTCGGCGGCCTGTCGGCACCGCGCTTCCTGCGCATGGTCGGCAAGGACACCTTCATTCCCAGCAACGACATGGTCGCCGCGCTCAAGGCCCAGGAAATCATCGACAAGGCGCCGACCAGCCAGAAGGAGCTGGCCGCGGTGCAGGCCGCCTTCAACGAGTGGCAGGCGCAGAGCGGCCGGCCGTTGTGCCAGCTGTCGATGATGCTGTCCTTCACCGTCAACCACTGAATGCGACAGGAGGCAGGCATGCAGGAGGAGATCATCCGCGTCGCCCGGGCCATCCAGGGCGCCGAGCGTATCCTGGTCATCACCGGCGCCGGGCTCTCGGCGGATTCCGGGCTGCCGACCTATCGTGGCCTGGGCGGCCTGTACAACGGCCTGACGGCGGAGGGGCTGCCGATCGAGGCGGCGCTGTCCGGGTCGATGCTGCAGCGCGACCCGGCGCTGTGCTGGAGGTACCTGGCCCAGCTCGGCGAGGCCTGCCTCGGCGCCGTGCCCAACGCCGGCCACGCCGCCATCGCCGAGCTGCAGAGGCGCAAGCCGGGCTGCTGGGTGCTGACCCAGAACATCGATGGCTACCACCGCGCCGCCGGCTCGCCGGCCGAGCGCCTGATCGAGATCCACGGCGAGCTGGCGCCGCTGTTCTGCCAGTCCTGCGGGGCGGAGGACGCCGAGCTGGCCGAACACCTGCGGCGATCGCTCCCGCCGCGCTGTGCTCGCTGCGGGGGCGTGCTGCGCCCTCCGGTGGTGCTGTTCGAGGAAATGCTGCCCGAGGATGCCATTGGTCGGCTTTATGACCAGATACGGCAGGGCTTCGAGGTGGTTATCGCAGTGGGCACTACCGCGAGCTTCCCCTACATCGTCGAGCCGGTGGTGCAGGCCAGCAGGGACGGGGGTTTCACCGTCGAAGTGAATCCCCGGGAGACCGATCTCAGCCGCCGGGTCGACCTGCGTCTGGCGGGGAGGGCGTCAGACGTTTTGCCGGAACTACTGAGTCACATTCCCGGGTATTGAATTTGCAAATCGCCTCGATAGGCGGCATAGTCGCGCCCCAACAAAAACCCAGACAGACACGGTCGTGCCCATGCTAAAGCGCTTCGCACCCCTCGTGCCCATTGCACTCTCAGCCCTGCTGGCGGCCTGCGCCACCCAGGCGCCGCAGCAGCCCCAGATGGATCTGGCTCACAAGCCCCAGCAGCAACCCGTCGAGTTCATCTTCGACGAAGAGCCGGTGGTGGAATTCTCGGACGACAATGCCTACGAGCTGCCTTCGCTGGCGGACAGCATCCTGGCTCATGGCCTGTCCCTGGTCGGCACCCGCTACCGCATGGGTGGCACCTCGGTGACCAGCGGCTTCGACTGCAGCGGCTTCGTCGGTTTCCTGTTCAAGGAAGAGGCGGGCATGCAGCTGCCGCGCTCGACCCGCGAACTGATCAACCTGGACGCACCGCTGGTCTCGCGCAGCGAGCTGGAGCCGGGCGACCTGATCTTCTTCAACAACCGTGGCCGTGGCCGCGTCAGCCATGCCGGCATCTACCTGGGCGATGACCAGTTCATCCATTCCAGCAGCAGCCGTAGCGGCGGCGTGCGGGTAGACAGCCTGGACGACAGCTATTGGAGCCGCAGCTACATGGAAGCCAAACGCGTCCTGGCCATGGCGCCGGAGCCGCGCGAAGCGCATCGCTGAGCGTCGCGGGCCTTGCGCCCGCGGCGGCGAGCCGGCAGAGTAGGGCGCATTCCGGCCAGGACGCCCGCCCATGCATTCCACGGCTCGCCTCTCCCTGCTAGCCCTCGCCGCGCTGCTCACCGCATGCGCCGGCAATCCCCCTCCACCTTCCTACGAACCCGTCGCGCTCTTTCCCATCGTCGGCGCCAGCGCCGATGACGTGGTGATCAGCGCCATCGGCCTGAACGGCACGCCGTACCGCTATGGCGGCAACACGCCGGAGAGCGGCTTCGACTGCAGCGGCCTGATCGGCTACGTCTACCGCAACGCCGCCGGCATCCAACTGCCGCGCTCGACCCGCGACATGATCAACCTGCGCGTGCCCGACGTCGGCCGCGGCGAGCTGCAGAGCGGCGACCTGGTGTTCTTCGCCACCAACGGCGGCGGAAAGGTCACCCACGCCGGCATCTACGTGGGCGAGGGGCGCTTCGTGCATGCGCCCTCCAGCGGCGGCACAGTGCGCCTGGATCACCTGACCCAGGCCTACTGGCAGAAGAGCTACCTCGGCGCCAAGCGCGTTCTGGCCGCCGGCCACCTGGCGCGCCAGCCATGACCAACCGCACCCTCGCCCTCGACGACGCCCTCTACCAGTACCTGCTCGATGTCTCCCTGCGCGAGTCGCCGCTGCTCAAGCGCCTGCGCGAGGAAACCGCGAAGCTGCCCTCGGCGGGCTGGCAGATCGCCCCCGAGCAGGGCCAGTTCATGGCCCTGCTGGTGCAGCTCTGCGGCGCGCGCAAGATCCTCGAGATCGGCACCTACACCGGCTACAGCGCCCTGTGCATGGCCCAGGCCGCTGGCGAGGACGGGCGCCTGACCTGCTGCGACCTGCCTGGCGACTACAACGCCATCGCCGAGCGCTACTGGCAGGAGGCCGGGGTGGCGGAACGCATCGACCTGCGCCTGGCACCGGCGCTGGAAACCCTCAGCGCGCTGGAGCGCGGCGGCCACGGCGAGAGCTTCGACCTGATCTTCATCGACGCGGACAAGGCCAACTACCCGGTGTACCTGGAGCACGCGCTGGTGCTGGTGCGCAGGGGCGGGTTGATCCTGTTCGACAACGTGCTGTGGAGCGGCCGGGTGCTGGAGCAGAACCCGGACAGCGCCGACACCCGCGCCATCCAGTCGCTCAACCGCGGCCTGCGTCGCGACGCCCGGCTCGACCTCAGCCTGCTGCCGCTTGGCGACGGCCTGAGCATCTGCCGCAAGCGCTGAGCGATCAGCGCATGAGGCAATAGTTGATCAGCTGTTCTTCGATGCTCTGGCGTTGACGCAGAATCAAGGCAACCATCACCAGCGCCTCGGCTTCGTCGTATTGGTAGAGGATGCGGTAGTCCGCCAGGTGCAGTTCCCGATAATGACTGACGCCCAGCAAGGCGGCTTGCTGGCATACCGGGGCTGACAGTGGGTGTTCTTTCAGGCGTTTCTCTGCGTTCCGGATCAGCTCGACCAGCCTGGCCTGTGCCAGCTCGACGCCGTGGTGAGGCGTCAGGTGGTGGAGTTGGGAGATCAGGCTTTCTTCGGCGGTCGTGGCATAGCGGATATCAATCGGCTTGCTCATCGGACTTGGCTCCTGCCGCTCCCTGGGCAGACGGGCTGCGCTGTTTCAAGCGTTCCAGCAAGGTATCCCCCGAGATCAGGCGGCCTTCGCTCTTGTCGCGCTCGGCGAAAGACAGCAGCTTGATCAGCGCCAGGGCTTCATCCCTGCGTTTGCGCTCGGCATAGGACTCGACCACATAGGCCGGTACGCCGTTCTGGGTGATGACCATCGGTTCGCTGAGGTCCAGCGAAGCTGCATGCTGCTTCAGGTAGCTGATGGTCTGGACTTTCATGGCCTGTCTCCTGGTAGTGGAAGGACGCCAGCCCCGGACTGGGGGCTTGGCTGCCTTCAAGAGAGCGTGCCGGTTACGGCGTGCTGTGCAGTGCGGTCCATATATAGGCTTTATTCGGACTTACTGCAATTCGGATAGCGGGTCCTGTGCGCTGTGCCGGTGCCTCGACCAGCGGCGGAAGGGGCGTAGGGAAGCTGTCCGTTCGCGCGAAGAACCCCCTTCATCAGCTGCAGCATGCGGTTTGGTGCGCCTGCCGAATGCTGGGCGGCAAGCTGCCTGGGTTCTGCGCATGGGCTCAGGCCCCGAGCGCGGCCTCGCATTCCTCCACGCAGCGCTGGCAGGCCTGGGCGCATTGCTGGCAGTGGTCGTGCTGGTGCTCGCCGCAGGCTTCGGCGCAGGCCTGGCAGGCTACCGCGCAGAGGCGCAGGATCTCGTCGCACAGCGGGCTGTCGCGGGCCATCAGGCGTTCGGCCAGGCGGCACAGGTCGGCGCAGTCGATGTCGCAGGCGATGCAGGTGGCCATGTGCTGCAGGTCGGGCTCCTTGAGGCAGGCGGCGGCGCAGGTTTCACAGGCGATGGCACAGGCGCTGCAGGCCTGGATGCAGGAAGCGTAGCGTTCACGGACCATGGCGTTCTCCTCGGGTAAGGTCGGTCGTCTGGGTTGTGAACTCCGTCGGCCCCTCGGGGTTCGACCCATCTGCCGGGCGGCGCGCCGCGACGCGGCTTGCACCGGAGCGGCAACAGCCCCTAAGCTGCGCGCCTGCTTCAGGTGCCCCGGCGCGCGGCGTTCGCGGGTGAAACAGGGAAGCCGGTCCATTCGCCACGAAGAATCCGGCGCTGCCCCCGCAACGGTAGGTGAGACAAGGGTCGCTCGACGCCACTGTGCCCCGGCACGGGAAGGCGCGACCCGCAGGCCGCAGGCCTGGCTCACGAGCCCGGAGACCGGCCTGTCGCGATCCACGGCAGTGCGGCGGGCTCTGCGGTCGCGGGCCTGCGCCCGGCCGCCGCCTTTTCCTCCTGCCCCGATTGATTCCGCGCCCGGACCTCCTGTGCGCGCAGGGTACCCAGGAGCCCGATATGAGCGAATCGGCCGAACGCGACGCCCGCCACAAGGCGCGCATGCAGCGCAAGAAGGCGCTGATCGACGAGAAGATCGCCCAGGCCCGGGACGAGTACGGCCTGCTGCTGGTGCACACCGGCAACGGCAAGGGCAAGAGCAGCTCCGCCTTCGGCATGGTTGCCCGCGCCCTCGGCCACGGCATGAAGGTCGGCGTGGTGCAGTTCATCAAGGGCGCCGCCAGCACCGGCGAGGAAGCCTTTTTCCGCCGTTTCCCCGAAGAAGTGCGCTGGTTCGTCATGGGCGAGGGCTTCACCTGGGAGACCCAGGACCGCCAGCGCGACATCGCCATGGCCGGCGAGGCCTGGCAGGTGGCACGCACGCTGCTGGCCGACGAGAGCATCGGCCTGGTGGTGCTGGATGAGCTGAACATCGCCCTCAAGCACGGCTACCTGCAGCTGGACGAGGTGCTCGCCGACATCGAGGCGCGACCGCTGCTGCAGCACGTGGTGGTGACCGGCCGCGGCGCGCAGCCGGGGGTGATCGAGGCGGCCGATACCGTTACCGAGATGACCCTGGTCAAGCATGCCTTCAAGGCCGGGGTTAAGGCGCAGAAAGGGATCGAGTTCTGATGGCCGAGCCACGCCACTGCCCGGCCTTGCTGATCGCCGCGCCGGCCTCCGGTCAGGGCAAGACCACCGTGACCGCCGCCCTGGCACGCCTGCACAGCCGTGCCGGCAAGCGCGTGCGGGTGTTCAAGTGCGGCCCCGACTTCCTCGACCCGATGATCCTCGCCCGCGCCAGCGGCGCGCCGGTGTACCAGCTCGACCTGTGGATGGTCGGCGAGGCGGAGACCCGGCGCCTGCTGTGGCAGGCGGCGGGCGAGGCCGACCTGATCCTGATCGAAGGGGTGATGGGGCTGTTCGACGGCAGCCCCTCGGCCGCCGACCTGGCGCGCCGCCTGGAGGTGCCGGTGCTGGGCGTGATCGACGCCGGCGCCATGGCCCAGACCTTCGGCGCCATGGCCTACGGCCTGGCCCACTTCCAGCCCGGCCTGCCGTTCGCCGGCGTGCTCGCCAACCGCACCGGCAGCGAGCGACACAACGGCATCCTGCGCGATAGCCTAGCGCCGGGCATGCGCTGGTTCGGCGGCCTGCCGCGCTCCGCCGCGCTGGAGCTGCCGCGCCGCCACCTGGGGCTGATCCAGGCCGAGGAACTGGCCGACCTGGACGCGCGCCTGGACGCCGCCGCCGATGCCCTGCTGGCCAGCGCCGGCGAGCTGCTGCCGGCGCCGGTGGGCTTCGCCGCGCCCGCCGCACCCGCCATCGAGCCGCTGCTGGCCGGGGTGCGCATCGGCGTGGCCCGCGATACCAGCTTCGCTTTCCTCTACCAGGCCAACCTCGACCTGCTGCGCGAGCTGGGCGCCGAGCTGGTGTTCTTCTCGCCCCTGGCCGACGCGGGCCTGCCGGAGGTGGACAGCCTCTACCTGCCCGGCGGCTACCCCGAGCTGCACCTGCGCCAACTGGCGGACAACCGGCCGATGCTTGATGCCATCCGCGTCCATCACGCGGCCGGCAAGCCGCTCCTCGCCGAGTGCGGCGGCATGCTCTACCTGCTCGATGCGCTGACCGACAAGCAGGGCGCGAGCGCCGAACTGCTCGGCCTGCTGCCGGGCCGCGCGGTCATGCAGCCGCGCCTGGTGGCGCTGGCGCTGCAGGAAGTGGAACTGCCGGAAGGGCGCCTGCGCGGGCATACCTACCACCACTCCGTGCTGGACTGCGCCCAGGCGCCGTTGACCCGGGGCACCTGCCCGAACGGTAAACCGGTGGCCGAGGCGGTGTTTCGCAGCGGCCGCCTGACCGCCTCCTACATCCACTTCTACCTGCCGTCCAACCCCGGGGCGACGGCGCGGCTGCTGGCGCCATGAGCGAGCACGCCTTCAGCGCCGAGGAGCGCGCCGCGGTCTATCGCGCCATCGCCGAACGCCGCGACATGCGCCACTTCGCCGACGGGCAGGTAGCGCCGGAGCTGCTGGCGCGTCTGCTGCGGGCCGCGCACCAGGCGCCCAGCGTGGGCCTGATGCAGCCCTGGCGCTTCGTCCGCATCACCCGGCCGGAGCTGCGCGACGGCATCCACGCTCTGGTCGAGGCCGAGCGGGTGCGCACCGCCGAGGCCCTGGGCGAGCGTGGCGATGAGTTCATGCGGCTCAAGGTCGAGGGCATCCGCGATTGCGCCGAATTGCTGGTAGCAGCGCTGATGGACGGCCGCGAGGCCCATGTGTTCGGCCGGCGCACCCTGCCGCAGATGGACCTGGCCTCGGTCAGCTGCGCGATCCAGAACCTGTGGCTGGCGGCCCGCGCCGAGGGGCTGGGGATGGGCTGGGTGTCGCTGTTCGATCCGCTCGCCCTGGCCGAACTGCTCGGCATGCCGGAAGGCAGCCAGCCAGTGGCCGTGCTCTGCCTGGGGCCGGTGAGCGGCTTCTACCAGCGGCCGATGCTGGTGGAGGAGGGCTGGGCCGACGAGCGTCCGCTGGACGAACTGGTGTTCGCCGACCAGTGGGGCCGGCGGTCGTGAGCGTGGCGCTGTCCGCCCTGGCCGGCATGGGCCTGGACGCCTGGCTCGGCGAGCCGCGCCGCTGGCACCCGCTGGTGGGCTTCGGCGAACTGGCCCGGCGCATCGAGCAGCGCCTCAACGCCGGCGGTCGTGGCTGGCGCAGCCACGGCGTCAGTGGCTGGTGCCTGGCGGTGCTGCCACCGGTGGCGCTGGTCTGGCTGTTGAGCCTGACCGGCCTGGGCTGGCTGCTGGACATCCTTGCCCTGTATTTCGCCGTTGGCCTCAAGAGCCTCGGCCAGCACGCCCTGCCGGTAGCCCAGGCCCTGCGCCTGGGCGACCTGCCCCGGGCGCGCCAGCGGGTCGGCTATCTGGTCAGCCGGCGCACCGCCGAACTGGACGCCACCGGCGTCGCCCGCGCGGGCACCGAGTCGGTGCTGGAGAACGGCTCGGACGCGGTGTTCGCCGCGCTGTTCTGGTTCTGCCTGCTCGGCGCACCGGGCGTGGTGCTGTACCGCCTGAGCAACACCCTGGACGCCATGTGGGGTTATCGCAACGAACGCTTCGAGCGCTTCGGTTGGGCGGCGGCGAAGATCGATGACGTCCTCAACTATGTACCGGCGCGGCTGGTGGCGCTGACCTACGCGCTGCTCGGCCACACCCGCCTGGCACTGCGCTGCTGGCGGCGACAGGCGCCGCTGTGGGACAGCCCCAACGCCGGCCCGGTGATGGCGGCGGGCGCCGGCGCCCTGGGCGTCAGCCTGGGTGGCGCGGCGGTCTACCACGGCATCGAGGAGCAGCGTCCGCAGCTGGGCGAGGGCGCGCCGCCGCGGGCGCGGGACATCGAGCGGGCGCTCAACTTGGTGTACGGCGGCGTCGCCCTGTGGCTGCTGATACTGGTCGCGGGAGGACTGTGCCTTGCTTGAACACGGCGGACGGCTGCGCGAGGCGGCGCGGCGCTACGGCATCCCGCTGGCGGACTGGCTCGACCTGTCCACCGGCATCGCCCCCTATGGCTGGTTGCTGCCGGCGATTCCCGCCTCTGCCTGGCAGTGCCTGCCGGAGGCTGACGACGGACTGGAGGCACTGGCCCGCGACTACTACGGCGCCCCGGCGCTGCTGCCGGTGGCCGGCTCCCAGGCGGCGATCCAGGCGTTGCCGCGTCTGTGCCGCGACGGCAGCCGGGTGGGCATCGTGTCGCCGGCCTATGCCGAGCACGCCGAGGCCTGGCGCCGTGAGGGTCACTTGGTGGTCGAACTGGGCGAGGGCGCGGTCGAGCGCAGCCTGGAGCGCCTGGACGTGCTGCTGGTGGTCAACCCGAACAACCCCACCGGCCGGCTGATCGAGCGCGAGCGCCTGCTCGGCTGGCATGCGCGGCTGGCCGAACGCGGCGGCTGGTTGCTGGTGGACGAGGCCTTCATGGACTGTACGCCGGAGCACAGCCTGGCCGCCGACAGCCAGCGGCCGGGGCTGATCGTGCTGCGCTCGTTCGGCAAGTTCTTCGGCCTGGCCGGCATCCGCCTGGGCTTCGTGCTGGCAGAGGCCGCGCTGCTGGAGCGGCTGTCCGAGCTGCTCGGACCATGGTCGGTCAGTGGCCCGGCGCGGGCGGTGGCCCGGGCGCTGCTGGGCGACGGCGAGGGGCAGTGGCGCCAGCGCGAGCGCCTGCGGGTCGATGGCCTGCGCCTGGCCGTGCTGCTCAGCGCCTGCGGCCTGGCCCCGGCCGGCGGCACCGCGCTGTTCCAGCTGGTCCACCACCCGCAGGCAGTGGGCCTGCACGGCTATTTCGCCCGGCGCGGCATCCTCCTGCGCCTGTTCGCCGAGACCCGCTGCCTGCGCTTCGGCCTGCCCGGCGGCGAGGCCGGCTGGCGCCGCCTGGAACAGGCCCTTAAGGAGACGCCGGCATGACCACGCTCATGGTCCAGGGCACCACCTCGGACGCCGGCAAGAGCACCCTGGTGACCGCCCTGTGCCGCTGGCTCCGGCGCCAGGGTGTGAGCGTGGCGCCGTTCAAGCCGCAGAACATGGCGCTGAACAGCGCGGTGACCGCCGACGGCGGCGAGATCGGCCGCGCCCAGGCGGTGCAGGCCCAGGCCGCCGGGCTGGCGCCGCACACCGACATGAACCCGGTGCTGCTCAAGCCCAACTCCGACACCGGCGCCCAGGTGATCATCCAGGGCCGGGCGGTCGGCAACATGAACGCGGTGGCCTACCACGACTACAAGCGCGTCGCCCGCGCGGCGGTGCTCGAATCCCACGCGCGCCTGGCGTCGCAATACCCGGTGGTGATGGTGGAGGGCGCCGGTTCGCCGGCCGAGATCAACCTGCGCGCCGGCGACATCGCCAACATGGGCTTCGCCGAGGCGGTGGACTGCCCGGTGATCCTGATCGCCGATATCGACAAGGGCGGCGTGTTCGCCCATCTGGTCGGCACCCTGGAACTGCTCTCGGACAGCGAGCGGGCACGGGTCAAAGGCTTCGTCATCAACCGCTTCCGCGGCGACATCGCCCTGCTGCAACCAGGGCTGGGCTGGCTGGAGCAGCGCACCGGCAAGCCGGTGCTCGGTGTGCTGCCGTACCTGATGGACTTCCACCTGGAGGCCGAAGACGCGGTGCAGGTGCTGCAGCCGGACAAGGAGCGCGAGGTGCTGCGAGTCGCCGTGCCGGTGCTGCCGCGCATCAGCAACCACACCGACTTCGACCCGCTGCGCCTGCACCCGCAGGTCGACCTGCAGTTCATCGGCCCCGGCCAGACGATTCCGCCGGCCGACCTGATCGTGCTGCCCGGCTCGAAGAGCGTGCGTGCCGACCTGGCGCGTCTGCGCGAGCACGGCTGGGACGCCGCCATCGCCCGCCACCTGCGCTACGGCGGCAAGCTCCTCGGCATCTGTGGCGGGCTGCAGATGCTCGGCACGCGCATCGACGACCCCCACGGCCTGGAAGGCCCGGCCGGCAGCAGCGCGGGGCTCGGCCTGCTCGACTACGCCACCGTGCTGGAGCCGGAGAAGCAGCTGCGCAATGTGCATGGCCGCCTGGCCCTGGGCGACCTGCCGGTGAGTGGCTACGAGATCCACGCCGGGGTCAGCGCCGGCCCGGCCCTGGCGCGGCCGGCCGTGCTGCTGGACGACGGGTGCGGCGACGGTGCCCTGAGCGCCGACGGCCAGGTCATGGCCACCTACCTGCACGGGCTGTTCGAGCAACCGGCGGCCTGCGCCGCGCTGCTAGCCTGGGCGGGCCTGCGCGAGGCGCGCCAGGTGGATTACCATGCGCGCCGGGAGCGCGACATCGAGCGCCTGGCCGATCTGGTCGAGGCGCATCTGGACACCCGCCTGCTCCGCGAACTATGTGGCCTGTAGCCACTGTTGTGGGAGCGGCCTCGGCCGCGATCGCGCGTCCACCGACTCTAGACAGGAAACCCCGATGCTCGAACTGATCCTCGGCGGCGCCCGCTCCGGCAAGAGCCGCCTGGCCGAGCGGCTGGCCGCGCAGAGCGGCCTGGACATCACCTACATCGCCACCGGCCGGGCCTGGGACGGCGAGATGGCCGCGCGCATCGCCCACCACCGCGCCTCGCGCCCGGCCGAATGGGGCCTGGTGGAAGAACCCCTCGAACTGGCCCGCGCCCTGCGCGACAATGCCGCCCCCCGGCGCTGCCTGCTGGTCGACTGCCTGACCCTGTGGCTGACCAACCTGCTGATGCTGGAAGACGAAACCCGCCTGGCCCTGGAGCGCGACGCCTTCCTGGAAACGCTGGCCGAGCTGCCGGGACGCATCGTCTTGGTCAGCAACGAGACCGGCCTGGGTGTGGTGCCGCTGGGCGAACTGACTCGCCGCTACGTCGACGAGGCCGGCTGGCTGCACCAGGCCGTGGCCGAGCGCGCCGGGAGGGTGGTGTTCACCGTCGCAGGACTGCCCATGCTGCTCAAAGGAGAGCCGCTATGACTTCATCGCCCTGGTGGCAGCTCGCCTGCCGCCAGCCCGACGCTACCGCCGAGGCCGCCGCCCTGGCGCGCCAGGCGCAGCTGACCAAGCCGCGCGGCGCCCTCGGTGCGTTGGAGGCGCTGGCCGTGCGCATGGCCGCGCTGCAGGGGCGCGAGCGGCCGTCCATCGCCCGGCCGCGGCTGGTGCTGTTCGCCGGCGACCACGGCGTGGTCGCCGAGGGCGTGTCGGCCTACCCGCAGGCGGTCACCGCGCAGATGCTCGGCAACTTCGTCGCCGGCGGCGCGGCGGTCAGCGTGCTGGCCCGGGAGCAGGGCGTGCCGCTGCGCCTGATCGACCTGGGCACCATCGACCCCACACTGGAGCTGCCCGGCGTGCGCCACCTGCGCCTGGGCGCCGGCACCGCCAACTTCGCCGTCGAGCCGGCGATGAGCGCCGCGCAGTGCGCCGCCGCCCTGCAGGCCGGCCGCGACGCGGTGGTGGAGGCCCTGGCCGAGGGCTGCGACCTGCTGCTCGCCGGCGAGATGGGCATCGGCAACACCAGCGCCGCCACCGCCCTGGCCTGCGCCCTGGGCGACCTGAGCCCGGACCAGCTGACCGGGCCCGGCACCGGGCTGGACCTCGACGGCGTGCATCACAAGCAGGTGGTGATCGAGCGCGCGCTGACCCTGCACGCGGATCATCTCGGCGAGCCGCTGGAGGCCCTGCGCCGAGTCGGTGGCTTCGAGCTGGCGGCACTGGCCGGCGCCTACGTCGCCTGCGCCCAGGCCGGCATCCCGGCGGTGGTCGACGGCTTCATCTGCACGGCGGCGGCCCTGTGCGCCGTGAGCCTGAATCCCGGCGTGCAGCCCTGGCTGCTGTTCGCCCATGCCGGCGCCGAGCTGGGCCACGCCGCGCTGTTGGCCGAGTTCGATGCCACCCCGCTGCTCGACCTCGGCCTGCGCCTGGGCGAGGGCAGCGGCGCGGCCCTGGCGCTGCCCCTGATCAAACTGGCCTGCGCGCTGCACGGCGGCATGGCCACCTTTTCTGAAGCACTGGTTGAGGACAAGCAATGACTCTTTCCCTGGACATGTTGCGCCACGGCGTGACCGACGCCGGCCCCGGCTTTCGCGGCAGCAGCGACGACGCGCTGACCGAGCAGGGCCGCCAGCAGATGCAGCTGGCCCTGGCCGGGCAGAGCGGCTGGGACCTGGTGATCAGCTCGCCGCTGCAGCGCTGCGAGAGCTTCGCTCGCGCGTTCGCGGAAGGCCTTGGCCTGCCGCTGCGCATCGAGGCCGACCTGCGCGAGCTGCACTTCGGCGCCTGGGAGGGCCGCAACTCGGCGGAAGTGCTGCTGGAAGACCCGGAAGCGCTCGGCCAGTTCTGGAACGATCCCTATCACTTCACCCCGCCGGAAGCCGAGCCGGTGCGCGACTTCGCCGCGCGCGTGCTCGGCGCCGTCGAGCGTCTGCAGGCCGAGCTGGACGGCCAGCGCGTGCTGCTGATCACCCACGGCGGCGTGATGCGCCTGCTGCTGGCCCGCGCCCGCAACCTGCCGGAGGGCCAGCTGCTGCAGGTGGAGGTGGGCTACGGCGCGCTGCACCGCCTGAGCGTCGAGCCGGGCCTGAAGCTGGTCGAAGCCTGACGCGGGCCCGAGCCTGATGCTGCCGCAGCCGCTGCTGATCGCCCTGCAGTTCCTCACCCGCCTGCCAGTGCGCCTGCCCGGCATGCCGGAGGCGCAGCAGGTCGGCCGCTCGCTGCTCTGGTATCCGCTGGTGGGGCTGCTGATCGGCGGCCTGCTGCTGGGGTTGCACGGGCTGCTCGGCGATACCCCGGCGCTGCTCCAGGCGGCGCTGCTGCTGACGGTCTGGGTCGGCCTCTCCGGCGGCCTGCACCTGGACGGCCTGGCCGACACCGCCGACGCCTGGGTGGGCGGCTACGGCGACCGGGAGCGCACCCTGGCGATCATGAAGGACCCGCGCAGCGGGCCTATCGCCGTGGTCGTGCTGGTGCTGGTCCTGTTGCTCAAGTTCGCCGCCCTGGTCGTGCTGCTTGAGCGCGGTGCCTGGGCTGGCCTATTGCTGGCGCCCTGGCTGGGCCGTGCGCTGCTGCCGCTGCTGTTCCTGACTACTGTCTATGTACGTGCCGGGGGCCTCGGCCAGGCGCTGAGCGAGCATCTGCCGCGCGAGCGCTTGCCGCTGCTGCTGGCCGCCCATGGCCTGGCCATGCTGCTGCTCGGCTGGAGCGCGCTGTGGGCGCTGGTTGCCGCGGCGCTGTGCTTCTGGCTGCTGCGCCGGGCCTTCGTCGCGCGCCTGGGCGGCACCACCGGCGACACCGCCGGCGCCCTGCTGGAATTGAGTGAGTGCTCGG
>NZ_JAOEEE010000044.1:0-35831 GCF_029837675.1 Pseudomonas sp. GD04015
CTGCAAGGCAAGACCCTGTTCATCACCGGCGCCAGCCGCGGCATCGGCCGCGAGATCGCGCTCAAGGCCGCCGCCCAGGGCGCCAACATCGTCATCGCGGCGAAGAGCGCCGAGCCCCATCCCAAGCTGCCCGGCACCATCCACACGGTGGCGGCGGAAGTCGAAGAGGCCGGCGGCAAGGCCCTGGCCCTGCAGCTGGACGTGCGTGACGAGGGCGCGGTGAAGGCCGCCATGGCCCAGGCCGCCGCCCACTTCGGCGGCATCGACGCCGTGGTCAACAACGCCGGGGCGATCCGCCTGGTCGGCGTCGAGCAGCTGGAGCCGAAGCGCTACGACCTGATGTTCCAGATCAACACCCGCGCGGTGATGGTCTGCAGCCAAGCGGCCCTGCCCTACCTCAAGCAGAGCCGCGGGCACATCCTCAGCCTGTCGCCGCCGCTCAACCTCGCGCCCCAGTGGTTCTCCAGCTACAGCCCGTACACCACCACCAAGTACGGCATGAGCATGCTGACGCTGGGCATGCACGAGGAATTCCGCAAGTACGGCATCAGCGTCAACTCGCTGTGGCCGAAGACGGTGATCGCCACCGCCGCCATCGAGTACGAGGCCGGCGGCCCGGCGGTGATGAAGGCCGCGCGCCTGCCGGCGATCATGGCCGACGCCGCCTGCGCCATCCTCGCGAGCAGCGAGCGCAGCATCAGCGGCCGCCTGCTGCTGGACGAGGAAATCCTCCGCGAGCAGGGCCAGGAGGACTTCGAGCAGTACCGCTTCGACCCGTCCAGCAAGCTGATGACCGACCTGTTCGTCGACTGACCCGCTCCGCCCGCCGGGGGCGCCGGCCCCCGGTCCTCCCCGCGTCACGGAACGCCCCCGCCCTCCCGCAGTCCCATTCCCCAATCACCCGATCGGTGCGGGTCGACCGTATCTGCTCCGTAACAGACGCAACTGTACCGTTGGCATATTGTTTCACTGTACCGATCCGATCGTCCGGAATTTGGCTACTGTTACGGTTCAGTCGCGTAAGGAACCTTGTAATGACCAGCTTGTTGCTCTATCAGCGCATCGCCCAGTTGCTGGCCGAGGATATCCGCCGTGGCGTCTACCAGCCCGGCGAGCGGGTGCCGTCGGTGCGCAAGATGAGTTCCCAGCTCAGCGTCAGCCATGCCACCGTGCTGCAGGCCTACGCCAACCTTGAAGACATGGGCCTGATCCGCGCCCGTCCGCAGTCCGGCTTCTACGTGCACCAGAGCGCCGGTCTCACCGCCTCGACCCCGGACATCGCGCGGGTCGAGCGCCCCGCCATGGTCACCCGCAGCAGCATCATCAGCCAGGTGCTCAACGATTCGCGCCAGGACGGCGTGTTTCCCCTCGGCGCGGCCGTGCCGCACGTGGACTACCTGCCGGTGCGCTCGCTGCACCAGCAACTGGCCAAGGTCACCCGCTTCCAGAGTCCGCGCGCCTTCAGCTACATGTTCAGCCCCGGCTACGAGCCGCTGCGCCGCCAGGTGGCGATCCGCATGCGCGATGCCGGCGTGGCGGTGGACCCTTCCGAGGTGGTGATCACCCACGGCTGCGTGGACGCCATCCACATGGCCCTGCGCGTACTGACCCAGCCCGGCGACCTGATCGCCGCCGAGTCGCCGACCTACTACGGCCTGCTGCAACTGGCGGAAGTGCTCGGCCTCAAGGTCATCGAGATTCCCAGCGACCCGACCATCGGTCTCAGCCTGGAAGCACTGCAGCTGGCCGCCAACCAGTGGCCGATCAAGGCGCTGGTGCTTACTGCACGCCTGTCCAACCCGCTCGGCGGCAGCATCCCCGAGGACCGTCAGAAGCAGCTGCTGCGCCTGACCGCCGACCACGGCATCCGAGTGATCGAGGACGACATCTACGGCGAGCTGCTGTTCGAGCCGGGGCGCAGCAAGGCGCTCAAGGCCCATGACCGCGACGACCAGGTGGTGTACTGCTCCAGCTTCTCCAAGACCCTGTCGCCGGGCGTGCGCATCGGCTGGATCATCGCCGGTCGCTACCAGGAAGAAGTGGAGCGCCTGCAGACCTTCAGCACCCACTCGGCCTGCAGCGTGACCCAGATGGGCGTGGCCGCGTACCTGGAGAACGGCGGCTACGACCGCCACCTGCGGCACATCCGCCAGGAGTACCGCAAGAACATGACCGCCTACCAGCTGGCGGTGCAGCAGCACTTCCCGGAAGGCACACAGATGACCCGGCCGCACGGCGGCTTCATCCTCTGGGTCAGCCTGCCCGGCAAGGTCAGCGCCCAGGAGCTGCACGTGCGGGCGCTGCAGCAGGGCATCAGCATCGCGCCGGGGCTGATCTTCAGCAACACCGAGCAGTTCAACAACTGCCTGCGGCTGACCTGCGGCATCCCGTGGAACCGCGAATCCGAGCGGGCGATGATGACCCTGGGCATGCTGGTCCGCCAGCTCTGCGCGGAAAGTCAGGGCGCTTGACGGGCTGTTGAAGCGCAGGCGAGGCAGGGTATTGCCACTAACGCAGGTAGTTTTTCAAAGGCTATGTCCACGTTAGATGCTGTAGTGCCCTGAGCTCTTCTGGGTCCCCGCCTGCGCGGGGATGACGAGGTGGGGGCGGAGTTTCTTCCGGAACCGTCATTCCCGCGCAGGCGGGAATCCAGGGGCAGGCAGCTGCGGTGTTCAGATAGAGAGGCTGGTGGGTTAGCCGCTTGCCGGCGTAACCCAGCGGTACCGCGGTCGATCGTGCTGATGGGTTATGGCCTGCGACCCAACCACCCTACCGGCTCCCAGGCAGGCCGCTTCCGCAGGGCAGCTATAGCGTCTCACGTAACGGGGACATAGCCTTTTCAAAGGCCTGTTAACCCGAAGTCGCTGGCGGCTACGTCTACCCGGGCGAATGGACTTTCGCCCGAGGAGACCCCGCCATGTCCCGCATCGCCCCGCAACCCCTGCTCGCCGGCTTCGGCGCCACCCTGGCCCTGGCGCTGGCCGCCTGCAGCGCCTCCCACGACGAGGCCACGCCCAGCGTGGTCGCTCCCCCTGCCGTACCCCAGGCCGCCGAACCCGTCGCCCAACACGAACGGCTGCAGGAGCAGGCCGCCCCGGCCGCTGCCAGGGCCCGGGAAGTGCACAAGGCCATGCCCTACGCCGCGCCGATGATCGCCCCGGCGCCGCTGAGCGACGGCGCCGGCTTCGGTTACCGGGACGCCAACCGCGAGCAATACCAGAAGATCGAGGGCAATCCGGTGCAGGCCGTGGCCGAACAGCCGGTGTCGACCTTCAGCATCGACGTGGACACCGGCGCCTACGCCAACGTGCGCCGCTTCCTCAATGACGGCACCCTGCCGCCCAGGGACGCGGTGCGCCTGGAGGAGCTGGTCAACTACTTCCCCTATGCCTATCCCAAACCCGAGGGCGACGTGCCGTTCAGCGTCGCCACGGAACTGGCGACCACGCCCTGGAACCCCGAGACGCGCCTGCTGCGGGTGGCGATCAAGGCCGCCGACCTGAGCGTCGCCGAGCTGCCGCCGGCCAACCTGGTGTTCCTGGTCGACGTCTCCGGCTCCATGGACCGTCGCGAGGGCCTGCCCATGGTCCAGGCCACCCTCAAGCTGCTGGTCGACCAGTTGCGCCCGCAGGATCGGGTGGCCCTGGTCACCTACGCCGGCACCTCCAGTGTGGTGCTGGAATCCACCGCCGGCAGCGAGAAGGAGAAGATCCGCGCCGCCATCGACCGGCTCAGCGCAGGTGGCTCCACCGCCGGCGAATCCGGCATCCAGCTGGCCTACCAGGAGGCGCAGAAGGGCCTGCTGAAGGACGGCATCAACCGCATCCTGCTGGCCACCGATGGCGACTTCAACGTCGGCATCAGCGACTTCGAGACGCTCAAGCAGCTGGCCGCCGACAAGCGCAAGACCGGCGTGTCGCTGACCACCCTGGGCTTCGGCGCGAGCAACTACAACGAGCAGCTGATGGAGCAGCTCGCCGACGCCGGCGACGGCAACTACGCCTACATCGACAACCTGCGCGAGGCGCGCAAGGTGCTGGTCGACCAGCTCAGCTCGACCCTGGCGGTGGTCGCCAAGGACGTGAAGGTCCAGGTCGAGTTCAACCCGGCCGAGGTCAGCGAGTACCGCCTGCTGGGCTACGAGAACCGCGCCCTGAAGCGCGAGGACTTCGCCAACGACAAGGTCGACGCCGGCGAGATCGGTGCCGGGCACACGGTCACCGCGCTGTACGAGGTGGTGCCGGTAGGCGCCAAAGGCTGGCTGGAACCGCTGCGCTACGCCCGCGCCGCCGGCGACCAGGGCAAGCCCGGCGAGATAGCCTGGCTGCGCCTGCGCTACAAGGCACCGGAGGGCGGCGCCAGCAAGCTGGTGGAGCGGCCCATCGCCAAGGGCGAGGCGACACCCATCGCCCGGGCCAGCGACGACCTGCGCTTCGCGGCGGCGGTGGCGGCCTTCGCCCAGCAGCTGCGCGGCGGCCAGTACACCGGCGCCTTCTCCCTGGCCGACAGCGCCACGCTGGCCCGCGGCGCCCGGGGCGATGACCCGTTCGGCCTGCGCGGCGAGTTCGTGCAACTGGTGGAACTGGCGCAGAGCCTGCAAACTCCGCAAACCGTTCAAGTCAGGGCCGACTAATTGAACCTCCCACTGCAAGACGATGACGCCGCGCTGCTGCGGCGTTATCGCAACGGCGACGCGGCGGCCTTCGCCACGCTCTACGAGCGCCACCGCCTCGGCCTGTTCCGCTTCCTCCTCGGCCTGTGCGGCGACCACGCGCTGGCCGAGGAGGTGTTCCAGGACACCTGGATGAGTCTGATCCGCAGCGCCAGCGAGCAGCGCGAGGCGGTGCTGTTCAAGACGTGGCTGTACCAGATCGCGCGCAACCGCCTGATCGACCACTGGCGCAAGAGCGGGCGTCATCAGGGAAAGCTCGATGAATACGACGAGGCGCGCCACGCCAGCGCCGACCCGGGCCCCGGTCCTGAGCAGCAGTTGGTGCTGAGCCGCGACCAGGAACGCCTGCAGGCGGCGCTGGCCGACCTGCCCGAGGAGCAGCGCGAGGTGTTCCTGCTGCGCGCCCACGGCGACCTCGAACTGCACCAGATCGCCGAACTCACCCGGACGCCGGCGGAAACCGTGAAGAGCCGCCTGCGCTACGCGCTGAACAAGTTACGTCGGCTGCTGGCCGATCCGGCTTCGGCCGAGGAGGTATCCGCATGAGCCAACACGACAGCGAACTGCAGCAGGAACGGCAGCTGCTGGAGCATTTCCGCCAGCACGCCCAAGGCGAGCCCTCGGCCGCCATGGACGCACGGATCATCGCCGCCGCCCGCGAGGCGCTGGCCCAGTCGAAGCCGAGCGCGGCGCAGCGCCTGCACGCCTGGCTGTTCGGCGCCGGCAGCCGCACCCGCTGGTCCATGGCGGTGGCGGGCCTGGCGGTGTTCGGCATCGGCCTCAACCTGGCCCTGAACACCCGGGATCGCCTGCCGCAGGCCTACAACGCCCCCGCACCGGCGGCGGCCAGCGCCCCGACGCCGGTCCTGCGCGAGGTGGCACCGACCATGGAGGCGCAGCGGCACAGCCGCGCACGCGAGTACGTCCAGGCCGAACCGGCACCGGCCGAGCGGGCACTTGCAGAGTCGGACACCGCCCTCCCGATCTCGCCTCCTGCCGCCGCGCCCCGACCGATAGCACCGGCGCCGATGGCCGATGCGGCGAAGCCCGGCACCGAGGCGCGCCTAGAGGCCAAGACCAAGGCGCAGGCCATTGCCAAAGCACAGGTAGAGGCAGCACAGGCCGAAGCACGCTCGAACGCTGGAGCGGGCGCACAGGCACTCGCCGAAGAGCCTCCACCGCTGGAACAGCGCCTGCGCCAGGTGCTGCGCCTGCGCGAGGAAGGCCAGCGCGAACAGGCCGACCGGCTGCTCGCCGAGCTGCGGCAGGAGTACCCGCGCCAGGACCTGGACGCCGAACTCGGACGCCTGCTCAAAGACGAGCGCTGATCCGCAGCGGCCATGCCCCGGCATGGCCGCTGCGGTGCAATATGGCGTAACCCGACGGTCTTGCCACGGCGCACTTCAAGCGCGAGCATGGGGCATCGACATGAAAACCTGTCCGCCATGAAAGTTTTCCACGCACTCCCCCTGCTGCTGGCCCTCGGCCTGCTGGCGGCCTGCGACGAGCCGCCCAAGCCTCCGTCCGAGGCGCCTCGGAAACAGGCCGAAGCCCGGCCCGAGAAAAGCGCGCCGACTCCGACACCGCCCGCCGCGAAGAAGGCGGAGGAAAAACCTGCGCCCAAACCGGCGCCCGCGCCGCCCAAACCCGCCAAGCCGGCGCCCAAGCCCGCCGCCAAGTCGGCTGTGTCCCCTGCCGTCAAGGTGCCGCTGCCGCCGGTGAAGCTCGACCTGCACCTGCCCGAGGAACTGGTTCAGGGGCTGGAGCCAGGCGAACCCGTCGAGCCGCCCAAGCCGGTATTGCCGCCGATGTTCATGGAAAAGCCGACCAAGCCCGGCCCCTACCAGTTGAACGGCCGCCTGATCACCAACGACCGGGGCGACGACTACTGGGACTCCGTGGAAGGCGCCGAGCTGCAGATCGAATTCCGCAACTGAGGCCGCTCCCGGCGTTCCTGGGGGCGATCACCTCGGGAAAAAGCGTCGGTGCGCACAGCCTGGGCGGCCCCACGCACCCTACGTTGCCGGGTACCACCTCGGCGTGTAGACCCACTCGCCACCGCCCTGGCGCGGGAAACGCCGGGTCTGGCTGGAGCCGACGATCACCAGGGTGCGCATGTCCACCTGCTCCGGGGTCAACTCGCCCAGGGTGAGCACGCGCAGGGTCTCGGCCGGGCGGCCGATGTCGCGGCCGAGTACCACCAAGGTCTGCGGCTCGCGGTGCTGGCGCAGCAGGTCGAGGGCGCGGCCGAGCTGCCAGGGGCGTGCCCGGGAGATCGGGTTGTAGAAGGCCATCGCCAGATCGGCCGCCGCCGCGTGCTGCAGGCGCCGTTCGATCACCGCCCAGGGCTTGAGGTTGTCGGACAGGGAGATCAGGCAGAAGTCGTGGCCCAGCGGCGCGCCGGCCCTGGCGGCGGTGGCCAGGGCCGCGGAGATGCCGGGCAGCACCTCCAGCTCCACGCCCTGCCAGCGCGGATCGACCGCGCCCTCCAGCGCCTCCATCACCGCGGCGGCCATGGCGAACACGCCGGGGTCGCCGGAGGACACCATCACCACCCGCCGTCCCCCGGCCGCCAGCTCGAAGGCATGGGCGGCGCGCTGCAGTTCCTCGCGGTTGTCGCTGGCGTGCAGGCGCTGGCCGGCGCGGTAGGGGCCGGCCATGGTCACGTAGGTCTCGTAGCCGAGCACGTCCTCGGCCGCGTCCAGCGCCTGGCGCACGGCCGGCGCCATCAGCTCGGCGCTGCCCGGGCCGATGCCGATCACGCTGAGCCGGCCGCGCGGGCGGCCGATAGCGGCAGCGGCTTGCGGGCTGTCGGCCAGGTGCAGGCTCAGCCCCGGTGCCTCGTGGCAGGCCGCCGGCAATGCCGTGTCCGACTCGATGAAGCGCAGCGGCACGCCCAGCGCCCGGGAGGCCTGCTCGGCCTGCGGCAGCGCGCGCCCCTCGCCCTCGCCCTCGACCAGCAGCGCGGCCAGCGCCGCCTCGGCCAGACCGGCTGCGGCCAGCGCCTCGCGCAGGCACCGCGCGAGATCGTCGTCGCCTCCGGTGCAGCGCGCCAGCAGCCGGCGCGGATGGATCAGCAGCGCATCGTCATCGCCCGCGGCGGACACATCGACGCGCACGCAGCGCTCGCCCTCGGGATGCAGCGGCAGGTCGGCCCGCGCCAGCCAGGGCGCCTCGCCCTCGACGCGCAGGCGCGCGCCGCCGAGCAGGTCGCTGACCAGCCGCTTACCCCGCTCCAGGTCGGCCAGGACGTAGCCGGGCGGCGGGTCGAGCAGGCAGGTGCCGAAGCGCAGCTCGCCGCTGGTGGTGATGGCCGGCGCCACCGCCAGCCAGTCGCCCAGTTCGCGGGCCAGGCGGTTGACCCCGGCCAGGCCGCCGAGCAGCGGCACCACGGCGCTGCCGTCCTCGGCCAGGGCCAGTACCGGCGGCTCGGCGCCCTTCTCCGCCAGCGCCGGCGCCAGGCTGCGGATGACGATGCCGGCGGCGCACAGGGCAATGATCGGCGTGCCGGCGCGGTACAGGCCACGCAGGTGTTCGGCGAACTCGCGGTAGCCCTGGTCGACCTCTGCCACCCGCCCGCTCAGCCCATGGATACGCGCCCCGGGGTAGCGCTCGCGCACCCGGCGCGCGGTGGCCAGCGCCGAAGCGCCGAGGATGACGATGGCGGGACTCATGCCTGCACCCCTTGTGGGAGCGGCCTCGGCCGCGAATGCTCCGTGCTCGCCATCATCACTGCCAAGGCCGCTCCCACCGGTGGTCGACTCAGCCACACCACTTCTCCCCCGGCACCAGGATCATGGAGAAATAGGGCGAGGCCAGCGGGTCCACCTCATCCAGCGGCACGATGTGCTGGTTGTCCATGGTGGCGCGCTCCACGTAGTGGGCGCGCTCGGCCAGGCCGAGGCGCTGCAGCACGCGGCGCACCTTGTCGAAGTTGCGCCCGAGCTTCATCACCACGGCGGCCTCGGCATTGCGCAGGCGCTGCTCCAGTTCCTCCTCCGGCAGCACGCCGGAGAGCACGCTGAGCGACTGGTTGCGGTACACCAGGGGCGTGCCCAGCACCGAGGCGCAGCCGAGCATGGAGCACACGCCGGGCACCACCTCCACCTCGTAGCGCTCGGCCAGGCGGTCGTGCAGGTACATGTAGGAGCCGTAGAAGAACGGGTCGCCCTCGCAGATCACCGCCACGTCGCGGCCGGCGTCCAGCTCCAGGGCGATCTGCGCGGCGCAGGTGTCGTAGAAGTCGGCGATCACATCCTCGTAGGAGAGCGGCGGTTCGAGCTTCTCGGTGGTCACCGGATAGACCAGCGGCAGGCGCCGCTGCGCCTCGGTCAGGTGCCGCTCGATGATGCCGAAGGCGTTGCCGCCCAGGCCCTTGCTCGCCTTGGCCTTGGCCACGAAGTAGCCTACCACCGGCGCCGACTGCAGCAGGCGCAGGGCCTTGAGGGTGATCAGCTCCGGGTCGCCGGGGCCGACGCCGAGGCCGAGCAGACGTCCCTTGCGCATCACTCCACCTCCGTGGCCAGAGCATTGACCGCGGCGGCGGCCATGGCGCTGCCGCCACGGCGGCCACGCACGATTACGTAGGGCACGCCGCGGCTGTCGGCGGCGAGCATGTCCTTGGATTCGGCGGCGCCGATGAAGCCCACCGGCATGCCGAGGATCAGCGCGGGCTTCGGCGCGCCGGCGTCGAGCATCTCCAGCAGGTAGAACAGCGCGGTCGGCGCGTTGCCGATCACCACCACGCTGCCCTGCAGATGCTCGCGCCAGTGCTCCAGGGCCGCCGCCGAGCGGGTGTTGCCCAGCTCGCGGGCCCGTTGCGGCACATCCGCTTCATTGAGGGTGCAGATAACCGGGTTGTCGGCAGGCAGGCGCGCGCGGGTGATGCCCTCGGCCACCATGCGCGCGTCGCAGAGGATCGGCGCACCGGCGGCCAGGGCCGCGCGACCGGCCGCGCCGGCGCCGCTCGAGAAGCGCAGGTCCTGCACCACGTCGACCATGCCGCAGGCGTGGATCAGGCGCACGGCAAGCTTTTCCAGGTCGGCCGGGATGGCGCTCAGGTCGGCCTCGGCGCGGATGGTGGCGAAGGACTGGCGATAGATCTCCTGACCGTCGCGGATGTAATCGATCATTCGGGTGTTCCTGTGGCCAGGTGTTCGCCGGCCTGGTCGATGTCGAGGGACGACGCCAGCCGTCGGCCGAATCCGGCCTGGTCCCGCTCGCGTCGATAGAGGTCATAGCGCCCGCCGGAGCGGGCCAGCAGGGTATAGGGCGCGACATGGGCGGCGGCGCAGCTGCGCGGGCAGCCGCACAGGTGCACCTGGGCCGGGCCGTCCGGGCCCAGGCGCGAGGCCAGGCGCAAGGCGTCGGCCTTGGTATCCGCCTCGGCCCTGACACAGCCGGCCGTGCCGCTGCAAGCGAGCAGGCGGGCCAGCGGCGCGCCGGCATCCAGCACCAGGCCGATATCGGCCATGGCCCGGGCCACGGCAGCCTGGCGCTCGACCGCCACGTCCGGCAGCAGCACGCCCTGCCAGGGCGTCAGGCGCAGCTCGTCGCTGCCTTCGGCCCCTGCCAGGTCGGCCAGGGCCTGCAGCTGGTCGGCGTGCAGGCGCCCCAGCGGCGCGCCGGCCAGCAGCATCGCGCGGCCCGGCTGGGCCTGGGCATGGATGCCCAGCGGCGCGCCGTCCAGCGTCACGGGGGCGAAGGTCGGCGGCGGGTCTTGCAGGGCGAACGGCAGGCGGGCGAGGAAGTCTGCCACCGGCATGTCCGCCAGCAGCTGGCGCATGCGCGTGCGCTCGCCGGCCAGTTCGAGGAACAGGTGCAGCAGCGCCTCGACCAGCGCCGGCACCCGCTCCAGCTCGACCACGCCCAGCGCGCCACGGCGCGGACATCCCGCCAGGCCGAAGGCCATCCGCGTCCCACCGGGCAAGGCGCCGAGCCAGAGGTCGTGGGGGTGGTCGAGCATGGCCAGGGGCTCGCCGCCGTCCAGCTGCAGGGCGAACTTGGCGGACAGGCCGTGGAAGGCGGGGGTGTCCTGCAGCAGCGCCAGCAGTCGCTCGGCCAGGGGCCGGGTGTCCAGGTGGGCGGCCGGGTCGCGGCCGGCGGCGGGGCTGATCAGCAGGTTGCGCACGTCGTCGGCCGCCGCGTGGCGCGGGCCGAGGCCGGCGTCGAGCAGGCGCCGCACCAGTTGTTCGTGGCAGGTCTCGCGCACACCGCGAATCTGCAGGTTGCTGCGGTTGGTCAGCTCCAGCACGCCGCCGGCGCAGCGTCGCGCGGCCTCGGCCACGGCGCGCGCCTGCTCGCCAGTCAGCCGCCCGCCGGGCAGCTTGACCCGGCAGATGCCGCCGTCGCGCGCAGGCAAGATGCGCCACAGGCCCGGACAGGCGGAGGGCCTTGGCACGAAGGCGGATGAGGGAGATTCGGGCTGCAAGCGGTCACCGGCTACGAACGACGCGGCGACCGAACCAGCGGAACCGGAAGGCTCCTTGGCATCGGTACACCCCGCCCGATGTTGGCACTCGCGACAGCGTCGTCGGCAGGTCTCCTGGCTGGCAGGTCCTCGTCGCCCCACAGCCTTCCCGATTGCTCAGTGGCGCCTGTGTGGAGCGACTCGCTGCTTACAGTTGCGGGGGCAGCCACGGCTCGACCGTGTTCCCTCTTAGGCCCACGTACCCCCGAGGGGCCGGGCACCGACGAAGGCGCTATTATGCCCGCTTTTCACGACGCCGGGCCAAGCCCGCGCGTCGCCCCGCAAGGCATCGAGGAGACACGCATGACGGCCTGGCTGACGGTGGTAGGCATAGGCGAGGACGGCTACGCCGGCCTGGGCAAGGCGGCGCGGCGCGCCCTGCTGGCCGCCGAGCGCATCGTCGGCGCCCCGCGCCAGCTGGAACTGCTGCCGCCGTGCATCCGCGCCCCGCGCGAGGCCTGGCCGAGCCCCTTCGGCCTGGCGCCGTTGCTGCAGCGGCGCGGCACACCGACCTGCGTGCTGGCCAGTGGCGACCCCATGCTGTTCGGCGTCGGTGCCAGCCTGGCGCGGCAGTTGGACGAGGGCGAGATGCGGGTGCTGCCAGCGCCCTCCTCCTGCTCCCTGGCCGCCGCCCGGCTGGGCTGGCCGCTGCAGGACACGACCCTGCTGTCGGTGGTGGCGCGGCCGCTGGCCGCCATCGCCGCGCACCTGCACCCGGGCCGGCGCCTGCTGATCCTGTGCAACGACGGCACCAGCCCCGCCGCCATCGCCGCCCTGCTGCGCGAGCGCGGCTTCGGCGCCAGCCGCCTGAGCGTGCTGGAACACCTGGGCGGCCCGCTAGAGCGGCGCGTCGACGGCCTGGCCGAGGACTGGAGCCTGGAGCAAGCCGCCGCGCTCAACCTGCTCGCCGTCGAGTGCCACGCCGATGTCGGGACACGGCCACTGCCGCTGACCGTCGGCCTGCCCGACGAGGCCTACCGCCACGACGGCCAGCTGACCAAGCGCGACGTGCGCGCCGTCACCCTGGCACGCCTGGCGCCGCGCCCCGGCGAGCTGCTGTGGGACGTGGGCGCCGGCTGCGGCTCGATCGGCATCGAGTGGCTGCGCAGCCATCCGAGCTGCCGGGCCATCGCCATCGAGGCGGACGAGGGCCGCCAGGGGCTGATCACGCATAACCGCGACGTGCTCGGCGTACCGCAGCTGCAACTGCTGGCCGGCCATGCGCCGGAGGCGCTGGAGGGACTGGAGCGGCCCGACGCCATCTTCATCGGCGGCGGCGTGACCGTGCCCGGCGTGCTGGAACGCTGCTGGCAGGCGCTCCAGCCCGGTGGCCGGCTGGTCGCCAACGCCGTGACCCTGCAGAGCGAGGCCGCCCTGGTGGCCTTCCGCGAACGGCACGGCGGCGAACTGACCCGCCTGAGCGTGGCCCAGGTCCAGCCCCTGGGCGGCTTCGACACCTGGCGTAGCGCCCTGCCGATCACCCTGCTGGAAGCGCACAAGCCGTGACCCGTGTGCTGCTGCTCGGCGGCGTCGGCGACGCCCTGCGCCTGGCCCGTCGCCTGGGGCCGGAGCACCTGTACAGCCTGGCCGGGCTGGGCAAGGTGCCGGAAGACCTGGGCTGCCGGGTGCGGGTGGGCGGCTTTGGCGGCGCCGAGGGGCTGGCCGGCTTCATCCATAGCGAGGGCTTCGACCTGCTGTTGGATGTCACTCACCCCTATGCGGCGCGGATCAGCGCCAACGCCGCCGCGGCCGCGCGCCTGGCCGGGGTGCCCTGCTGGGCCCTGCGCCGCCCCGGCTGGCGACCCGGCCCCGGCGACGACTGGCGCGAGGTGGCCGACTGGGCAGCGCTGGCCCAGGCCCTGGCGCCCTTCCGCACACCCTTCTTCACCCTGGGCCGCGAACCGCTGGCCCACCTCGACGAAATACCCGCGGGGCAGTTCTGGACCCTGCGCCTGCTCGATGCCCAGCCCGAGCACCCGCGCGCCCGCTGCATCGCCGCCCGCGGCCCCTTCGCGCTGAACGACGAGCGCGCGCTGTTCGCCGCCGAGGGTTTCGATGTGCTGGTGAGCAAGAACAGCGGCGGCGCGGCCACCGAGGCCAAGCTGCAGGTGGCCCGCGAGCGCGGCCTGCCGGTATTGCTGCTGGCGCGCCCCGAACTGCCCGAGGTGGAGCGCAGCTTCGCCGATCCCGAAGACCTGTGGCAGGCGCTGCGGCCCCTGCTCCGAGAGACACCATGAAGACCGAAAACTACGCCCGCGTGCTGTTCGCCGGGCCCGACCTCGACAGCGGCAGCGGCAGCTTCGCCGAGCTGATCCGCCATCAGTTGGCCGAGCGCTTCGGCGCCGCCGTGCTGGACGACCTGTTCGATAGCGACACCGGCTACGCGCCGCTGTGGGCGCAAGTACGGCAGTGCCTGGCAGCCGGCGAGCTACCGCTGCTGCTGGTCGACCTCGACCCGCTCGGCGGCAGCCCGCACCTGGACTGGCTGCGCGGCGAGCTGCAGGCATTGGCGGGCGAACGGGCCGATGGCCTGTTCGTCTGCGCCGGCAACGCCGACGATGTCGCGGCGCTGGCCGAGCTGATCGGGCAGCCGGAGCGGCACCTGGGCTGCGTGGACGTGCCCCGGCTACCGGAAAGCCACAGCTGGTCGTGCATCCCGCCGCACCGCTATCGCTTGCTGCTGTGCAACGGCCCGCGCTGCACCCGTCGTGGCGCGCTGCCGCTGTGGAAGCTGCTGCGCGAGGAGCTGAAGGCGGCGGGCCGGCTGGAAACCGAAGACGGCGTGCACATCACCCGCACCCAGTGCCAGTTCCCCTGCGACCAGGGGCCGACCCTGAGCGTCTACCCGCCCGGCGAGTGGTACCGGATACGCGATGCGGACGAAGTGAAGCGCCTGGTGCGCGAGCGCTTCGTCGAGGAGCGCGCGGTGCCGGAGCTGATCATGCGCGCGTAGGGCGGGTGCAACCCGCGTGGTGAATTGCGCGGGTTTCACCCGCCCTACGTTGGATCTTCCGGGGCGGTGCGCATGGCGCACCCTACGGAGCGTATGTAGGGTGCGCCGTGCGCACCGGGGGGATCAGAGATTCATCACATCGAGGAAGCGCGGCGCGGCGCTGTCGTCGATCTTCAGGCTCTGGAAGTCGAACAGGTTGCGGTCGGCCAGCTGCGAGGGCACCACGTTCTGCAGGGCGCGGAACATGATCTCGGTGCGGCCCGGGCTCTTGCGCTCCCACTCGTTGAGCATTTCCTTGACCACCTGGCGCTGCAGGTTCTCCTGGGAGCCGCACAGGTTGCACGGAATGATCGGGAATTCCTTGAGCACCGAGTAGGCCTCGATGTCCCTCTCGTTGCAGTAGGCCAGCGGGCGGATCACCACGTTGCGGCCGTCGTCGGACAGCAGCTTGGGCGGCATGGCCTTGAGCGTGCCGCCGTAGAACATGTTGAGGAAGAAGGTCTCGAGGATGTCGTCGCGGTGGTGGCCGAGAGCCATCTTGGTCGCGCCGATCTCGTCGGCGTAGGTGTACAGGGTGCCGCGGCGCAGGCGCGAGCACAGCGAGCAAGTGGTCTTGCCCTCCGGGATCTTCTCCTTCACCACCGAGTAGGTGTCCTTCTCGATGATGTGGTACTGCACGCCGATGGACTCCAGGTAGGCCGGCAGCACGTGCTCGGGGAAGCCGGGCTGCTTCTGGTCCATGTTCACCGCGACGATCTCGAACCGGATCGGCGCCACTTTCTGCAGGTACAGCAGGATGTCGAGCAGGGTGTAGCTGTCCTTGCCGCCGGACAGGCAGACCATCACCTTGTCGCCGTCCTCGATCATGTTGAAGTCGGCGATGGCCTCGCCGACCTGGCGGCGCAGGCGCTTCTGCAGTTTGTTCTGGTTGACCGAGAGGGTGCTGGGCATGGTGCTGGCGAATCCGGGGACGAAGGCGAAAAGCTGGCCATTTTACGCACAAAGGCCGCCGACGGCAGCCCGTGTTAGGCTCGGCCGATGAACAACGACCTCGACCCCGCCCTCGACCTGCCCGACCAGCTGCACGAACTGCTGCGCGACGCGCCCGCCGGCGTCAGCGAGTTCCAGCTGATCCAGCAGCTCAAGGCCCGCCACTCCACCCACATCCCCAACCTCGGCCTGGCCGACAAGCTGGTGCTGTTCCGCATCCACTTCCTGCTGTTCAACGCCCTGTACCTGCTGCGCGATCGCCTCTGGGGCCGCCAGGAGGCGCACCTGGAGATCGGCCCGCTGTGCGTGCAGCTGCAGCCCTGGCAGCCGGGCAGCGCGGAGCTGGCCCGGCACGACCCGCTGCGCGACTACTACCTCGACCTGCAGCACCTGCGCGACACCACCGAACGCGACGTGGAGAAGCTGCTGTCCAGCTTCTGGACGCGCATGCAGGGCGGCGACGAGAAGCGCGCGGCGCTGGAGCTGTTCGAGCTGGACGTCGACCAGCCGCTCGATTTCGCCGTGATCAAGCAGCGCTACCGCCAGCTGGTGAGCCTGCACCACCCCGACCGGGGCGGCAGCACCGGACGCCTGCAGTCGATCAACCTGGCGATGGAAATACTGCAACGCTATTACGGCTGAACCCGAGAGAGCGATTCGCTCTAAAGCCACGGTTCATGCGGCCTCCAGCCTTCCCCTATACTGCGGCATACGGTCGCAGCCGAATCGGCCTGCACCCGGTGCCGCTGGCCATGCGCGCCGGGCCCTACGCCCAGTGCGATCGACAATAAAAAGAGGAGGTGTCTGCATGATCCACCATGTTTGGGGGCTCTTCACCCATCCCGACCAGGAGTGGCAGGAAATCCGTGGCGAGGAAGAAAGCATCAGCCACATGTACCTGACCCATGTTCTGATTCTCGCCGCCATACCCGCGCTCTGCGCCTATTTCGGCACCACGGAGGTCGGCTGGCGCATCGGCAGCGGCGAAGCGGTCAAGCTGACCGCCACCAGCGCCCTGCAGATGACCGTGATGTCCTACCTCGCCATGCTCGTCGGCGTCGCCGTGATGGGCGCTTTCATCCACTGGATGGCACGCACCTACGACGCCACTCCCACGTTCACCCAGTGCGTCGTGTTCGCCGCCTACACCGCCACCCCGCTGTTCATCGGCGGCGTCGCCGCGCTGTACCCGAGCCTGTGGCTGGGCATGCTGATCGGCACGATAGCGGTCTGCTACACGGTCTACCTGCTCTACTCCGGCATCCCGACCTTCATGGGCATCCCCCAGGACGAGGGCTTCATGTTCTCCAGCTCCGTCCTGGCGGTGGGCCTGGTGGTGCTGGTGGCGATGATCGCCTGCTCGGTCATCCTCTGGGGCTTCGGCGTGGGCCCCGTCTACATCAACTGATCGACGACCGTTCGAACGAGGCCGCCCACGGGCGGCCTTTTTCATGCGCGCAGGAAAGTTGAACCCCAACGGCCATGGCAAGGCTCTAAGGCTTTGAGTAGCCCAGAAGGGAGCACCGACCATGACTCCGCATTTCGTCACCCTGTTCACCCACCCGGACGCCGCCTGGCGCGAGATCCGCCAGGAAGAGGAACGACACAGCAGCCACTACCTCGGCCACCTGCTGCTGCTCGCCCTGATCCCCGCCGTCAGCCTGTTCATCGGCACCACCGAGATGGGCTGGAGCCTGGCCGGCGACGAGCGGGTGCGGCTGGACGAGCGCAGCGCCCTGCTGCTGTCCGTCAGCGTCTACTTCACCGCACTGTTCGGCACCCTGATCATGGGCGGCTTCGTGCGCTGGATGTCGCGCACCTTCGACACCCGGCCGACGCTCAACCAGTGCATCGGCTTCGCCGCCTACACTGCCACGCCGTTCTTCCTCGCCGGCCTCGCGGCGGTCTACCCGAGCCGCTGGCTGGCGGTGATCGCTCTGGGCCTGGCCTGCGCCTATTCGACCTTCCTGCTGTTCGTCGGCCTGCCCACCTTCATGCGCATCCGTCAGCAGCAGGGCATGGTCTACGCCGGGGCGGTGTGGGCGGTGGCCGTGCTGGCGGTGGTGACCCTGCTGGTCTCGGCCATCCTGCACTGGCACTACTACACCAACCCGGTCTACGAGCGCACCGCGGCGGACCAGACCTACCCGACCGTGGAAGAGCGTCCGTCGGTCCACGAGCAGCAGCACGGCCGGGACTGACGCGACCGGCGGCAGGTTGGGCGGCATGGGGCGATACGGCATAATCGCCCCATGCCCGAACTGCTCCATGCCCGCGTCGAAGCCTGCTACCAGCTGGCCGAGGACTTCTTCAAACGCGCCTTCCCCCGCCCCGAGGTCAGCTTCCGGCTGCGCGGCCAGAAGGCCGGCGTCGCCCACCTCCACGACAACCTGCTGCGCTTCAATCCGAAGCTGTACGCGGAGAACCGCGAGCATTTCCTAAAACAGACCGTGGCCCACGAAGTGGCCCATCTGGTGGCGCACCAGATGTTCGGCGCGCGCATCCAGCCCCACGGCGAGGAATGGCAGCTGATCATGCGCGGCGTCTACGAGCTGCCGCCGGAGCGTTGCCACACCTACGACGTGGGGCGGCGCAAGGTCACCCGCTATCTCTACCTGTGCCAGTGCCCGGACGGCGAATTCCCCTTCTCCACCCAGCGCCACAACCTGGTGCGCAAGGGCCGCCGCTACTTCTGCCGGCGCTGCCGGGCGACTTTGGTGTTCAGCGGCGAGCAGCGGATCGAATAGCCGTAGGGCGGGTGAAACCCGCGCACGATGTTGGATTGGTCGCGGGTTTCACCCGCCCTACTAGTCCCCTACCCGAGCACCTTGCCGGCCTTGAGCCGAGCGATCTCTTCCTCGTCGTAGCCCAGCTCGCGCAGCACCTCGTCGTTGTGCGCGCCGACCGCCGCGCCGATGTGACGAGGCGGCTCCAGGCCCTCGGAGAAACGGATCGGGCAGGCGATCTGCCGCTGCGCCGGCCGGCCCTCGCGTAGCACCTCGGTGACCACGCCGCGCGCCGCGAGCTGGGGATGCTCCACCGCCTCGGCCAGGCTCAGCACCGGCTCGACGCAGGCGTCCACCTCGGCGAAACGCTGTTGCCACTCGGCCAGGTCGCGCTTCTCCACCTCGATGGCGATCTCGCGCTTGAGCCTGTCCTGATCCTTCGCCGATAGCCCCAGGGCGGCCAGTTCCGGGCGGCCGAGGGTGGCGCAGAAGCGCTGCATGAACTGCGGCTCCAGGCTGCCCACCGACAGCCAGCGGCCATCGCGGGTGCGGTAGTAGTCGTAGAAGCTGCCGCCGTTGAGCACCTGGTTCTCCATGTCCGGCTCCACCCCGCCGGCGAGAAAGCCGGCGCCGGCCATGGCGTGCAGGCTGAAGGCGCAGTCGGTCATGCTGATGTCAACGCGCTGGCCCTGGCCACTGCCCTGGCGGGCGATCACCGCCGCGAGCAGGCCGATCACCCCGTGCAGCGAGCCGCCGGCGATGTCCGCCACCTGCACACCGAGGGGCAGCGGGCCGCTGTCGCGGCGCCCGGTGTAGCTGGCCAGGCCGCTCAGGGCCAGGTAGTTGAGGTCGTGGCCGGCGCGGTCCTTGTAGGGGCCCGTCTGGCCGTAGCCGGTGATGGAAACGTAGATCAGCCCTGGGTTGATCGCCTTCAGCGCCTCATAGCCGAGGCCGAGTTTGTCCATCACCCCCGGTCGGAACTGCTCCAGCACGATGTCGTACTCACGCACCAGACGCCGCACCACCTCCAGCGCCTCGGGCTGCTTCAGGTCCAGGGCCAGGCAACGCTTGTTGCGGTTGAGGTAGGCGTGGCTGGTGGACACGCCATCGACGTGGGGCGGCAGCACCCGCACCAGGTCGGTACGGCTGGGCGACTCGATGCGCAGCACCTCGGCGCCCATGTCCGCCAGCAGCAGCGAGGCGAACGGTCCCGGCAGCAGGGTGGAGAAATCGAGGACTTTCAGCGAAGACAGCGGGCCTTTCATGTTCGGCGTTCCCGATCCGGTGATGACACGCCCGGCGCTGGAGACGCAGCGGGCATTCGCGAAGAGTGTCGCCGCAGGTTAGGCCAGCCCTCCCCGTGCCTCAATGACCCAGGCGCTCGGCGCGATTGACCCCAGCGACCACTGTACCGGCGATTTGAAAGTCAGCTGCGGATTGCGCGCGGCGGGGAGCCGCGTAATCTGGGCGCTCCCGCCAGGAGCCCGCGATGCGACCCGCCGACCTGTTCCGCCTGCTGCTGCTCGCCGCCATCTGGGGCGCCAGCTTCCTGTTCATGCGCATCGCCGTGCCGGTGCTCGGCAGCCTGCCCACCGCCTTCTTCCGCGCCAGTCTCGGCGCGCTGGGGCTGCTGGCGATCCTGCTGGTGCTGCGCCCGGCATGGGACTTCCGCGGCAAGTTCCGCGCCTGCCTGGCGCTGGGGGTGATCAACGCCGGCCTGCCCTCGGTGATGTATTGCCTGGCGGCGCTGGTGCTGCCGGCCGGCTATTCCTCGATCTTCAACGCCACCACGCCGCTGATGGGCGTGCTGATCGGCGCGCTGTTCTTCAGCGAAGCGATGACCGCGAGCAAGGCCGCCGGCGTCGCCCTCGGCCTGTTCGGCGTGGCGGTGCTGACCCGCACCGGCCCGGTGGACTTCGACCTGCCGCTGCTGCTGGGCGCCGCTGCGTGCCTGGTGGCCACCACCTGCTACGGCTTCGCCGGCTTCCTCACCCGCAGCTGGATCGGCCAGCAGGGCGGCCTGGACAACCGCCTGACCGCCTTCGCCAGCCTGCTCGGTGCCAGCCTGTTCCAGCTGCCGCTGTTCGCCGGCAGCCTGGCCTGGCAGCCGCCGGCCAGCTGGGGCGGACCCGAGGTGTGGCTGTCGCTGGCCGCGCTGGGGCTGGTCTGCACCGCCTTCGCCTATGTCCTGTACTTCCGCCTGCTGGCTGACGTCGGGCCAATCAAGGCGTCCACCACCACCTTCCTGATCCCGCCGTTCGGCGTGCTGTGGGGCGCCCTGCTGCTCGGCGAGCCGCTGAGCTGGGCCTACCTGCCGGGCTGCGCGCTGATCGGCGTGGCCCTGTGGCTGGTGGTGCGCCCTGAGCGCGCCAGCGTGGCGGCGCGGGCCTGAACCCAGGCGGGCTTCTACACTCAGAGACGATGCAGGGCCGCCCGGGCGGCGGCCGGCCACGCAAGGAAACTCGCATGCTGCAGTCCGTCTCGCCGAAGAACGACCTGCCCCGGGAGCCCGAGGCAGACAAGCACCACCACCTGCTCAGCCCCTTCACGATCCGCGCCTTCCGCATCATCTGGGTCGCCAACCTGTTCGCCAACCTGGGCACCTGGGCGCAGTCGGTAGCCGCCGCCTGGGTAGTCACCGAGGCCCACGCCGGCCCGCTGCTGGTGGCGATGATCCAGGTCGCCGCCACCCTGCCCCTGGTGCTGCTGTCGATCGTTTCCGGGGTGATGGCCGACAACCACGACCGGCGCAAGATCATGCTCGCCGGCCTGGCCTTCGAGATGAGCGGCGCCATCTTCCTCAGCGTGATCGCCTTCCTCGGCTACCTCGACCCGATCCTGCTGATCGTCTCGATCCTGTGGATCTCCATCGGCGGCTCGATCACCGTGCCGGCCTGGCAGGCGGCGGTGAGCGAGCAGGTGCCGGGCGGCATGGTCGGCAACGCCGTGCTGCTCAACAGCGTCAACTTCAACGTCGCCCGCGCCGCCGGCCCGGCCCTGGGCGGCCTGATGCTGAGCCTGGTGGGCGCGCCCTGGATCTTCCTGTTCAACTGCCTGTGCTACGTCGGCCTGATCTGGGCGATCTGGGCCTGGCGCCGCGCCGTGCCGGTGCGCACCCTGCCGCCGGAGCACCTGGCCCAGGGCGTGGTGGCGGCGCTGCGCTTCACCCAGCACTCCAGCGTCACCCGCCTGGTGATGCTGCGCTCCTTCTCCTTCGGCCTCTCCGCCAGCGCCGTGTGGGCGCTGCTGCCGGTGCTGGCACACCGCAACCCGGACGGCGGCGCCACGGTGTACGGCTACATGCTCGGCGCCCTTGGCGTCGGGGCGATCCTCGGCAGCCTGCTGGTCAACCGTGGCGCGCGCGCCTGGGGGCGCAGCCGGCTGATCAGCCTGGCGGGCTTCACCATGGGCCTGGTGATGCTGGCGCTCGGCGCGCTGGACAACCTGTGGCTGATCTTCCCCGCCCTGCTGATCGGCGGCGCCTGCTGGATCGCCGCGGTCGCCACCTACAACTCCTCGGTGCAGATACTGGTGCCGGACTGGGTCAAGGCACGCGCCCTGGCGCTGTACCAGACGGCGCTGTACGGCGGCCTGGCGCTGGGTTCGTTTCTCTGGGGCCATCTGGCCGAGAACATGGGGCCGCAGGGCGCGCTGCTGGCGGCGGGCTGCCTGATGGTGGCCTGCGCCTTCCTGCTCTACCACTCGCGCCTGCCGGAACTGGAGGTGGGCAGCATGCGCCGCGCACAGAGCACCCTGCCCGGCATGCCGGCGTTCGCCTTCGACCCGGACCGGGGCGCGGTGCTGGTGACCATCGAGTACCGCATCCCCGCCGAGCGCACCCGCGACTTCGTGCGCGCCATGCAGGAGCTGCGACGGCTGCGCCTGCGCAACGGGGCGCAGCGCTGGTCGCTGTTCCGCGACGCGGCCGATCAGGAAATCTGGCAGGAGACGCTGGTGGTGGAGAGCTGGCTGCAGCACCTGCGCATGCTCGACCGCATGACGCTGGCCGACCAGGCGATCGTCGACGCGGTCGGCCTGCTGCACAGCGGCGAGGCGCCGCCGCTGATCCGCCACGGCGTGAGCTACATCGCCAACCGCTACGAGAACGACGCGGCGACCCGGATATGAGCCGCCGCGCGTCAGGGCGTTACTGCTGCAGTTCCTGCTCGGTGAACAGGTCGCTGAACAGCATGCTCGACAGATAGCGCTCGCCGGAGTCCGGCAGGATCACCACGATGGTCTTGCCCTGCATCTCCGGCCTCTCGGCCAGCCGCACGGCGGCGACCATGGCGGCGCCGCAGGAGATGCCGCAGAGGATGCCCTCTTCCTGCATCAGGCGCAGGGCCATGGCCTTGGACTCGTCGTCGCCCACCTGCTCGACGCGGTCGACCACCGACAGGTCGAGGTTCTTCGGCACGAAGCCGGCGCCGATGCCCTGGATCTTGTGCGGGCTCGGCTTGACCTCCTCGCCGGCCAGGGTCTGGCTGATCACCGGCGAGGCGATCGGCTCGACCGCCACCGACAGGATCGGCTTGTGGCGCTGCTGCTTGATGTAGCGCGAAACGCCGGTGATGGTGCCGCCAGTGCCGACGCCGGCCACCAGCACGTCGACCGCGCCGTCGGTGTCGTTCCAGATTTCCGGCCCGGTGGTCTTCTCGTGGATGGCCGGGTTGGCCGGGTTGTCGAACTGCTGCGGCTGGAAGTACTTGGCGGGATCGGACGCGGCGATCTCGGCGGCCTTCTCGATGGCGCCCTTCATGCCCTTGGCCGGCTCGGTCAGCACCAGCTCGGCGCCGAGGGCCTTGAGCACCTTGCGCCGCTCCAGACTCATGGAGGCGGGCATGGTCAGGATCAGCTTGTAGCCGCGGGCGGCGGCGACGAAGGCCAGGCCGATGCCGGTGTTGCCGGAGGTCGGCTCGACCAGGGTCATGCCCGGCTTGAGCACGCCGCGCGACTCAGCGTCCCAGATCATGTTGGCGCCGATGCGGCACTTGACCGAGTAGCCGGGGTTGCGCCCCTCGATCTTCGCCAGGATGGTGACACCCTTGGGGCCCAGGCGGTTGATCTGCACCAGCGGCGTGTTGCCGATGGACTGGGCGTTGTCGGTGTAGATGCGGCTCATGGTCGTTGTCCTTTCGATAACCGAGGGCAAACAGCCTAAGCCTGGCAAGAGAGATCGTCCAGCGCACGCCGGTCGAACTCCGCGTCTCGCTCGGCGGTCCACCGGAAACACCTGCTGCGACGGATGCCACCGATGAAACGCCGCTACAGCCTGCCCCTCTACATCGTCCTCGGCCTGGTCGCCGTGCTGCTGATCCTGCACCTGACCCTGCCCATCTTCATCCGCGACTACCTCAACGCCAAGCTGGCGGACATGGGCGAGTACCGCGGGCAGATCGCCGACGTGGACCTGGCCTGGTGGCGCGGCGCCTACCGCATCGACGGCCTGGTGATCGCCAAGGCCGACGGCGACGTGCCGGTGCCGCTGCTCGACGCGCCCTCCATCGACCTGTCGGTGAGCTGGCACGCGCTCTGGTACGACCACGGCGTGGTGGCCCGGGTGATCTTCGAGAGCCCTCAGCTGAACTTCGTCGACGGCGGCGAGAGCGGCGACGACAGCCAGACCGGCGCCGGGGTGGACTGGCGCGAGCAGCTGGAGAAACTCCTGCCGATCACCCTCGACGAAATCCGCGTGGTGAACGGCCGCATCAGCTTCCGCAACTTCACCTCGGACCCGCCGGTGAACATGTACGCCAGCGACGTCAACGCCAGCCTGTACAACCTGACCAACGTCGCCGACGAACGCGGCGAGCGGGTCGCCCGCTTCGAGGGCAAGGCCCTGCTGCTCGACCACGCCCCGCTGGAGGCGACGGCGGTGTTCGACCCGTTCGAGAACTTCCAGGACTTCGAATTCCGCGTGCGCGCCACCGACATCGAGCTGCGCCGGCTCAACGACTTCTCCTCCGCCTACGGCAAGTTCGACTTCAACGCCGGCAACGGCGACGTGGTGATCGAGGCCAGCGCCGAGAACGGCCAGCTCGACGGCTACATCAAGCCGCTGCTGCGCGACGTCGATGTGTTCAACTGGCGGCAGGACGTGCAGGACCAGGACAAGGGCTTCTTCCGCTCGATCTGGGAAGCCCTGGTCGGCGGCAGCGAGACGGTGCTGAAGAACCAGCAGAAGAACCAGTTCGCCACCCGGGTGGAGCTGTCCGGCAGCGTCCGCGACCAGAACGTCAGCCCCCTCCAGGCCTTCCTCTCGATCCTGCGCAACGGCTTCATCCAGGCCTTCAACGCACGCTACGAGAACGCGCCGCCTAGCTCGTGACCTCGTCGCTGAAAATGGCCTCGATGGGCAACCCGAACACCCGGCCGATGCGGAAGGCCAGCGGCAGGCTCGGGTCGTACTTGCCGGTCTCGATGGCGTTGACGCTCTGCCGCGACACCTCCAGCCGCTGGGCCAGCTCCGACTGGCTCCAGCCCCGCTCGGCCCGCAGCTCCTTCAGGCGATTGTGCATGGCGGCTCTCCTCAGGCGTAGCGCCAGCGGACCAGGGTGGAGGTGAAGGCATAAGCAGCCCAGAAGGCGGGGAACGCCAGGATCAGCGGGAAACGCGGCCAGCCGGCGTACTGTTCGAGAAAGCCCCAGGCGGTGAGCAGGCCGACCACCGCGCCACCGGCCAGCAGCGCGGCGCGCGACATCAGGAAGCGCAGGAACTCGTCCGGCTCGCTGCGCATATAGCGGTCGAACACGTAGAGCGAGGCCAGCAGCGGTATCGCCGGCGACGCCGCGGCGATTACCCGCAGGGCGTAGGGCAGTTGCTGCAGGTCCACGCCCCAGCTGATCAGGGCGACCAGCGCGGCATACACCAGCATCAGCGAGGAACAGGAAATGACGTAGCGACGGGCAGCGATGTTCATGGATGGGACTCTCCGGTTGATGTAAAGCAAACTTAACATTCGTCGACCGCAGATGTAAAGCACGCTTGTCATTAAGAGAGATTCGTAACCGGCGACACCCTGACCCGCCATTCAGTGACTGAATGGCGCGTCTGCGTTCACAGTTCACCGTGGCGCGCGTTATAGTCGAGCCTTACATCACACACCGAACCAGCCGGCCGCGCCCGCCGTGCGCCCGTCCGAGGATTCCCAGATGAAGTTCGAAGGCACCCAGTCCTACGTCGCCACCGACGACCTGAAGCTCGCGGTCAACGCCGCCATCACCCTGCAGCGCCCGCTGCTGGTCAAGGGCGAACCGGGTACCGGCAAGACCATGCTCGCCGAGCAGCTGGCCCAGGCCTTCGGCGCCAAGCTGATCACCTGGCACATCAAGTCCACCACCAAGGCGCACCAGGGCCTGTACGAGTACGACGCGGTCAGCCGCCTGCGCGACTCGCAGCTGGATTCGGACAAGGTCCACGACGTGCGCAACTACATCAAGAAAGGCAAGCTGTGGGAGGCGTTCGAGTCCGACGAGCGCGTGATCCTGCTGATCGACGAGATCGACAAGGCCGACATCGAGTTCCCCAACGACCTGCTGCAGGAACTCGACAAGATGGAGTTCTACGTCTACGAGACCGACGAGACGATCAAGGCCAAGCAGCGCCCGATCATCATCATCACCTCGAACAACGAGAAGGAACTGCCGGACGCCTTCCTGCGCCGCTGCTTCTTCCACTACATCGCCTTCCCCGACCGCGAGACCCTCAAGCGCATCGTCGACGTGCACTACCCGAACATCAGCGGCGAGCTGGTGGCCGAGGCGCTCGACGTGTTCTTCGACGTGCGCAAGGTGCCGGGCCTGAAGAAGAAGCCTTCCACCAGCGAACTGGTCGACTGGCTGAAGCTGCTGATGGCCGACAACATCGGCGAGGCCGTGCTGCGCGAGCGCGACCCGACCAAGGCCATCCCGCCGCTGGCCGGCGCCCTGGTCAAGAACGAGCAGGACGTGCAGCTGCTCGAACGCCTGGCCTTCATGGCCCGCCGCGCGTCGCGCTGAGGCCGTAACGCCCGCCGCTGGCGGGCCACCAGCAAGAGGGGCCACGCATGCATCGCGGAAGCTGCCTGTGCGGCGCGGTGAAGTACGAGATCGACGCGCCCATCGCGTCCGCCAGCCACTGCCACTGCTCGATGTGCCGCAAGGCGCACGGCGCGGCGTTCGGCAGCTATGGCAACGTGCGTCGCGAGCACTTCCGCTTCACCGCAGGCGAGGACCAGGTCGCGACCTACCACTCCTCGCCCGGCGTGAGCCGGACCTTCTGTCGGGACTGCGGCACGACCCTGCAATGGTTCGCCGAGCATCCGCACCCGGAGTGGCTGTCCGTCGCCCTGGGCACGCTGGACACGACGCTGGGCGCCATCCCGCAGAAGCACATCTTTCCCGAATCCAAGGCCGACTGGTACCAGATCGCCGACGGCCTGCCCCAGGAGTCCCGCTCCTGAGGCTCCACCGATAACACGAGGCTGCAGCCATGCTGCTCAACCTGTTCAACGAAATGCGCGCGGCCAAAGTGCCGGTCTCGGTACGCGAGCTGCTCGACCTGATCAACGCGCTCAAGCACAACGTCGTGTTCGCCGACATGGACGAGTTCTACTACCTCGCCCGGGCGATCTTGGTGAAGGACGAGCGCCACTTCGACAAGTTCGACCGAGCCTTCGGCGCCTACTTCAAGGGCCTGGAGAATCTCAACGAGCACATCGAGGCGCTGATCCCCGAAGACTGGCTGCGCAAAGAGTTCGAGCGCCACCTGACCGACGAGGAGCGCGCGCAGATTCAGTCCCTCGGCGGCCTGGACAAGCTGATCGAGGAATTCAAGAAGCGCCTCGAAGAACAGAAGGAACGCCACGCCGGCGGCAACAAGTGGATCGGCACCGGCGGCACCAGCCCGTTCGGCTCCGGCGGCTACAACCCCGAGGGTATCCGCGTCGGCGACGCCGGCAAGCGCCAGGGCAAGGCCGCCAAGGTGTGGGACCAGCGCGAGTACAAGAACCTCGACGACCAGGTCGAGCTGGGCACCCGCAACATCAAGGTGGCCCTGCGCCGCCTGCGCAAGTTCGCCCGCGAAGGCGCTGCCGAGGAATTCGACCTGGCCGGCACCATCGACCACACCGCCAAGGACGCCGGTCTGCTCAACATTCAGATGCGTCCGGAGCGGCGCAACACGGTGACGCTGTTGCTGCTGTTCGACATCGGCGGCTCCATGGACGCCCACGTCAAGGTGTGCGAGGAACTGTTCTCGGCGTGCAAGACCGAGTTCAAGCACCTCGAATACTTCTACTTCCACAACTTCGTCTACGAGAGCGTGTGGAAGAACAACCTGCGCCGCACCAGCGAGCGCTTCTCCACCCTCGACCTGCTGCACAAGTACGGCCCGGACTGGAAGATCATCTTCGTCGGCGACGCCGCCATGGCGCCCTACGAGATCACCCAGCCCGGCGGCAGCGTCGAGCACTGGAACGAGGAAGCCGGCTACGTCTGGATGAAGCGCTTCATGGAGAAGTACAAGAAGCTCATCTGGATCAACCCCTACCCCAAGGACGCCTGGAACTACACCGCCTCGACCAACATCGTCCGCGAGCTGATCAACGACCAGATGCACCCGCTGACGCTGCGGGGACTGGAGGAAGGGATGAGGTTCCTCTCCAAGTGACACACGAACGGGCCCATGTGGCCCGTTCTGCTTCGTGGCGAAAGCCGCTAGGCTTGGCCGGTCTCTTCTGGAACGAACCAACCATGCAAGACCTTTCCCTACAGGACGCCGCCGCGCCGGACGGCGTCTGCTACGGTTGCGGCGGCCGTAACCCCCACGGCCTGCACATCAAGAGCCGCTGGCACGAAGACAGCGTGCACGTGGTGGCCGAACACCAGCCAGACCCCATGCACTGCGGCTGGCCGGAGCTGGTCTACGGCGGGCTGATCGCCATGCTGGTGGACTGCCACTCCAACTGGACCGCCATGGCCTGGCACTACCGCGCCGAAGGCCGCGAGCCCGGCAGCCTGCCGCGCGTCGAGTGCGTCACCGGCAACCTCGGCATCAAGTTCATCAAGCCGACGCCCATGGGCGTGCCGCTGCAGCTGCGCGCCCGGGTCGAGGGCGAGCCGGGGCGCAAGACCCGAGTGATCTGCGAAATCTATGCGGGCGACCTGCTGACCGCCGTGGGCGACTCCGTCTTCGTGCGGGTGGACGCCAGCCAACTGGCCGCCGCCGCCCACGGCAAACAGGCCTGAAGGTAGGGCGGGTGAAACCCGCATAACCCGCTCGCGGGTTTCACCCGCCCTACACAACCCGTAGGGTGCGCCATGCGCACCGGGACCATTGTCGTAGGAATCTCTGGTGCGCACAGCGCACCCTACGACGGCGGACCCGATCAGATACACCTTGTGGGAGCGGATTTATCCGCGAATTTCGCGGCCAATCGGAATGCCCCCAGCCGCTCCCACAAGAGCAGAATTACGCCTCCAACACGTAACGGGTACATAGCCATGAAAAAGGCTGTGTCCCCGTCAGAGGTTGTAGTGTCCTGATCTCTTATGGATCCCCGCCTACGCGGGGATGACGAGGCAGGGAGGGAGGGAGTTTCTTCCGGAACCGTCATTCCCGCGTAGGCGGGAATCCAGGGGCAGGCAGCTGCAGCGTCTACAACACGCAACGGGGACATAGCCAATAAAAAGGCCCCGAAGGGGCCTTCTTTCTGCATCAGCGCCAGTGGCGCTTCTCGTAGGCGATCGGCTTGTGCCGGCGCCCCACCCCAAGCGTCCAGCCGATGCCCAGCGCCAGCAGCTCCACCAGCCAGGCCAGCGCCAGGGCCACGCCGAGCCCCCAGGCGATCGCGTGGGGCGCCAGCAGCACCTGGTAGGTGTAGGACTCGTAGGTCTCCTGCAGCAGCGCCTGGTCGGCGCCGGTCGCCAGGTGCCAGATCTGCGCATACCATGGGCCCTGCATCGCCAACCACTCCGCCTCCAGCAGCTCGGAACGCGCCACCAGGTGGCCGATGCTGTTGGCGTCGCTGCGCATCACCTCGTCGGTGCTGGCGCGGTAGTGGGCGACCAGGGCGTTGAGGTCGCCGTTGAAGAAACGCGCGGCGGTCTCGCGGAAGCCCAGCAGGCTCTCCTCGGACTCGGCGCGGTGGGCGGCCACACGCTTGGCGTAGTCGTCGACGAAGCCCGGCACCTGCACCCCGACCAGCAGGCCGAAGGCGAACACCAGCAGCCGCAAGTAACTCCTGAACATCCTCAGTCCCCCATCTGTCCGTGGGCCACCCGCTCGCCCCGCCGCCACAGGCTCCATTGCCCCGGCTGGAACAGGTTCCAGCGCTCGTTGTCGGTCAGCGGCTCGGTGGCGATCACCGTCACCACGTCGTTCGGCGTGGTCTCCGCCTGGAAGTCGACGGTCAGGTCGGCATCCTTCAGCCGCGCCGGGCCGAAGGGAGCGCGGCGGGTGATCTGCGCCAGCTTGGTCGAGCAGAAGCAGAACAGCCAGTCGCCGTCGCTGAGCAGGCAGTTGAACACGCCCTTACCACGATAGTCCTGAGCCGCCTGGATCAGCACCGGCAGCAGCACTTCCACCGGCACCGGCTCGGGGAAGGCAGCACGCACCCGGTTGAGCAGGTCGCAGAAGGCCGCCTCGCTGTCGGTGTCGCCCACCGGCCGGTAGAAGTCGAAGCTCGGCGCGAAGCCCACCAACTGGCCGTTGTGGGCGAAGCACCAGTTGCGTCCCCACAGCTCGCGGACAAAGGGATGGGTGTTGGCCAGGCACACCCGGCCGACGTTGGCCTGGCGGATGTGGCCGATCACCGTCTCGCTCTTGATGGGATAGCGCTGCACCAGCTTGGCGACTTCCGAGCCGACGCTGGCGGTCGGGTCCTGGAACAGGCGCAGGCCGCGCCCCTCGTAGAAGGCGATGCCCCAGCCATCACGATGCGGCCCGGTGCCGCCGCCCCGCTGCATCAGCCCGGTGAAGCTGAACACGATGTCGGTGGGTACGTTGGCGCTCATGCCGAGCAGTTCGCACATGCGTCAGATCTCCAGCAATGCGCCGCGCAACCGCTCCGCCTCGCGCGCCAGGCGCGCGTCCAGGCGCTTGCGGCCGAGCGGGAGGAAACGGGTGAGGATGCGCCAGCACAGCGCCGGCAGGTCGCCGCTACGGCGGGGTATCAGGTGCAGGTGCAGGTGCGGCACGTGCTGGTTGGCGGCCGGACCGTCGTTGAGCAGCAGGTTGATGCCGAGCACGCCGGGCTCGCGGTAGAGCGCCCTGGCCATGCGCTCGGCCAGGGCCAGCAGCGCCTCGCGCGGTGGCGCCGGCAGATCGGCCAGGAACGGCGCGTGGCCACGGGCGACGATCAGCAGGTGGGACGGGCGCAGCGGAAAGATGTCCAGCAGCACCAGAAAGTGTTCGTCTTCGTGGATGACGTGCGCCGGCAGATGACCGTCGGCGATGGCGCAGAACACGCAGCTCATGGGCTCTCCTCGTGGCATGCGGCCATGCTAGCGCAAGCCGGAGGGCATGCAACCCGGCGTGTCGTCATGAAAAGGCTGTTTGCCGCTCTTCGCGCTCGCAGCGACGACTAGAGACGCGGCTCGATGCGCAGGCGCCGGTCGCCACGGGCATCGAAGCGGGTGTCGGTGTCGTGCTGCTCCTCGCGCTCCATCAGCTCGCGCAGTGTCGGCTCGTCTTCTTCCACGGCCTCCGCGCGCGGCCCCTTGCGACCCGCCCACCAGCGCTCCACCGGCCAGCGCAGGGCGGCGAAGACCAGCCACACGCCGAGGGCGATCAGGCAGTAGATGGCCAGGTCGGCCACCGCGCGCCAGGCGTTCTTGCCCACCTCGAACAGCAGGTCGATGGCGGTGACGGCGATGGCGGGCGCGAACAGCTCCCTGGCCGGGTCGACGATGGTCGGGCTCAGCAGCAGCACGGCCACCACGACGCGCAGCGGCTCGCGCAGCCAGCGCCACATCCAGCCGGTCATGCGGAACCACACCAGCAGGCAACCCAGCGCGGCGATGCCATAGACGGCCCAGGCGAGCAGATAGTCTTGTTCGGTCATGTGTTTCGTGGCTTGGCCGGCAAAGGGGCGCTTATGATAACGGCTTTTGCGGCCACCGACCTCCCTGCGGTCGCCCCGAGCGAGAACCACCATGACCGACGCCCCCATCGCCCGCCGCGAAGCCGGCACCGACCCCTACCGCTGGCTGGAACAGCGCGACACCGACGAGGTGCTCGCCTACCTCAAGGCCGAGAACGCCTACCTGGAGGCACAGCTGGCCGACCAGGCCGGACTGCGCGAAACCCTGTTCCAAGAGATCAAGGGACGCATCCGCGAGACCGACCTGTCCCTGCCGGTGCCCTGGGGCCCCTGGCTGTACTACCAGCGCACCACCGCCGGCGACGAATACCCGCGCCACTACCGCTGCCCACGCCCGGCCGACGGCTCGCTGACCGTGAACGAGCAGGCCGAGCAGCTGCTGCTCGACCCCAACGCCCTGGCCGGCGACGGCTACCTGTCGCTCGGCGCCTTCACCATCAGCCCGGACCACCGCCTGCTCGGCTACAGCCTGGACACCAGCGGCGACGAGATCTACCGGCTGTTCGTCAGGGAACTGGACACAGGCCTGCTGCACGAACTGCCGTTCGACGACTGCGACGGCCAGATGACCTGGGCCAACGACAGCCAGACCCTGTTCTTCGTCACCCTGGACGACACCCACCGGCCCTGGCGCCTGTATCGCCACCGCCTGGGCGACGAAGGCGCCGAGCAGGTGTTCGAGGAGGCCGACGGGCGCTTCTTCCTCAGCTGCTACCGCTCCAGCTCCGAGCGCCAGCTCATCCTCGGCCTCGGCAGCAAGACCACCAGCGAGGCCTGGGTGCTGGACGCCGACACGCCCAATGGCGAGTTCCGCTGCCTGGCGCCGCGCCAGGAAGACCACGAATACGACGTCGACCACGGCCTGCTGGACGGCCGCTGGACCTGGTTCGTGCGCAGCAACCAGGCCGGCATCAACTTCGCCCTGTACGTCGCCGATGAAGACCGGCCGACCCGCGAGCACTGGCACGAGCTGATCGCCCATGATCCGCAGCGCATGCTCGAAGGCCTGACCCTCAACCGCGATGCCTTCGTGCTCAGCCTGCGCGAGGGCGGCCTGCCGATCATCGAGGTCCACCCCCGCGCCGCCGCGCCCTACCCCGTGCAGCTGCCGGACGCCGCCTACAGCCTGCACGTGCAGGACAGCCTGGAGTTCCACAGCGAGGCGATCCGCCTACGCTACGAGGCGCTCAACCGTCCCGCCCAAGTGCGCCAGCTGAACCTCGCCAGCGGCGAGCAGCGGGTGCTCAAGCAGACGCCGGTGGAAGGCCCGTTCGACGCCGACGCCTACGAGAGCCGTAGGCTGTGGGCCACCGCCGCCGACGGCACCCGGGTGCCGATCAGCCTGGTGGCGCGCCGGGAAGTGTTCTCCGCCGGCCGGCCCGTGCCGCTCTACCTCTACGGCTACGGCGCCTACGGCGAGAGCCTTGACCCCTGGTTCAGCCATGCCCGCCTGAGCCTGCTGGAGCGCGGCTTCGCCTTCGCCATCGCCCACGTGCGCGGCGGCGGCGAGCTGGGCGAAGCCTGGTACCGCGCCGGCAAGCTGGAACACAAGCAGAACACCTTCGGCGACTTCATCGCCTGCGCCGAGCACCTGATCCAGGCCGGGCTGACCACGCCCGGACAGCTCGCCATCAGCGGCGGCAGCGCCGGCGGCCTGCTGATCGGCGCGGTGCTCAACCAGCGCGCCGAGCTGTTCGCCGCGGCCATCGCCGAAGTGCCCTTCGTCGACGTGCTCAACACCATGCTCAACCCCGACCTGCCGCTGACCGTGACCGAGTACGACGAGTGGGGAGATCCCAACCAGCCGGAGGTTCACGAGCGCATCAGGGGCTACGCGCCCTACGAGAACGTGCAGGCCAGGGACTACCCGGCGATCCTCGCCGTGGCGGGCTACAACGACAGCCGCGTGCAGTACTGGGAAGCGGCCAAGTGGGTCGCGAAGTTGCGCGCCACCCGCACCGACACCAATCTGCTGCTGCTCAAGACCGACCTGGGCGCCGGCCATGGCGGCATGAGCGGCCGCTACCAGGCGCTGCGCGACGTGGCGCTGGAATACGCCTTCCTGCTCAAGGTGCTGGACGTGGACAGTGCTTGGCAAGCGGCCGGCGCCTGACTATCGTGCTTCACCCTTCCCATTCAAGGACCGATGGCATGCCCGCCCGCCGACTTCTCCCGCTGCTCCTGCTGTGCTGCGCCCTGCCACTCCAGGCCCAGATTTACACCTGGGTCGACGAGAACGGCCAGAAGCATTTCGGCAGCCAGCCACCGACGCCGGAAAAGCCGGTCGAGACCGTCAACATCCGCCAGGGCTACTCCAGCGACGGCGCGCAGCCGGCGGTGGCGCCGCAGGAAACCGAGCAGAGCGAGGCGTCCTCCAACCAGACGACCTCCCAGCGCGAGATGTGCCGGGAAGCCATACGCTGGACCGCCGTCGATATTCCCAACCTGAAGGACATCGCCCGCGAACGCCGAAAGGACGGCAAGATCACCCAGGACCAGTTGGGGCAGGCCATGAAGGCGCTGGACGATGTCAACAAGGCGCTGACCCTACAGAACTGCATGGCCAGCAAGGGCGAGGACCTGGAGCGGTTCGAATGCCTGTCCCACGGTGCCGGCATCATGATCTGCTCGGGCGCGCTGGAAGCGGCGCTGAAGAACCTCTGAGCGTCCCGTGCAGAACTTTCTCTATCGCTGGCTGATGGCAGTCGGCCTCGGGCACGCGGGCCTGGGCGTAGCGCTCGCCTTCGCCGCCCATCTGCCGGTCACCCGCCCCTACTTCGACTATCTCTACGCCAGCGTCGCCGCCGTGCCGCCAACGGAGGAGTTCCAGGCCCTGCTGCGCACCATGGTGGGGCTGTTCGGACCGACCGTGGCGAGCTGGGGCGTGCTGTTCAGCCTGCTGGTGTTGCTCTATCGCCGGCACGGCCATCGACAGATAAAGCCAACGATCTTCCTCGCGCTGCTGGTCTGGTGCGTGCTGGACAGTGCGATTTCCATCCACTTCGACCTGCGACTGCATGCCTACCTGAATACCGCCGCCGCGCTGTCGATCGCGCTGCCGCTGATCTTCCTGCGACCACGCCAGGTGGCCGCCTGACGATTCTCAGGGCTTGTCGATGGATTCGGCGGGACGCCGCTGCTGGCTGCGCCGCTCGCTTTCCAGGGGCGGCAGCGGCCTGTCCTGCGGCACCTGCGGAGCGGACGAGGGCTCGCGGGGAGGCCGGGGATTGACCAGCAGCGGCGGCCGGTCGCGTTGCGCAGGCTCGATGCTGCGCACCTCCGGCCGCTCGTAGGGCTGCGGCGTGGAAGTCCCGGGCAGTCCGGGCGGCTGGGCCCAGGCGGAGATGCCGGGCAACAGGGCCACGATCAGAACAAGCGGACGGCGCATGGGCAGGACTCCCGAAACAAGGTACCTGCCCTTGTGACAACGCACGTCCCCGGCGGATACCGACCGATCATCGGAAGGGATCGGCGCCGAATAGCGATCAGGCGTGCAGGTGCTCCGCCGCGTACAGGGTGTTCTCCAGCAGGCAGGCCCGGGTCATGGGGCCGACGCCGCCCGGCACCGGAGTGATCCAGCCGGCGCGCTCGGCGGCCACGTCGAACTCCACGTCGCCCACCAGCTTGCCGTCGGCCTGGCGGTTGATGCCCACGTCGATGACGATGGCACCTTCCTTGATCCACTCGCCCTTGACCAGGCCCGGCTTGCCGGCGGCCACCACCACGATGTCCGCCTGGGCCACGTGGCCTGGCAGGTCGCGGGTGAAGCGGTGAGTCACGGTCACGGTGCAGCCGGCGAGCAGCAGCTCGAGAGCCATGGGCCGGCCGACGATGTTGGAGGCGCCCACCACGACGGCGTGCTGGCCGTGCAGGTCCACGCCGGTGCTCTCCAGCAGCGTCATGATGCCTTTCGGCGTGCACGGGCGCAGCAGCGGCATGCGCTGGGACAGGCGGCCGACGTTGAACGGGTGGAAGCCGTCCACGTCCTTGTCCGGGTTGATGCGTTCGAGCAGTTGCGACGCGTCCAGATGGGCCGGCAGCGGCAGCTGGACCAGGATGCCGTCGATGGCGCTGTCGCGGTTGAGCTGGTCGATCAGGCCGAGCAGTTCGCCCTGGGTGGTGCTGGCGGGCAGGTCATGGGCCACGGAGACGAAGCCGACCTCCTCGCAATCCTTGCGCTTGTGCGACACATAGACTTGGGACGCCGGATCGCTGCCGACCAGGATCACGGCCAGGCCGGGCGCGCGCAGCCCCTGCTGGCGGCGCTCGTTGACGCGTTTGGCGATATCCTGGCGGAGGCTGGCGGCAATGGCTTTGCCGTCGATCAGTTTTGCGGTCATGACGCTCGCTTAACCATGGGAAAGGTGGAGAAAATGGCGCCCATTCTCGCATGGGCGACCGGCAGGGCAAAGGCGCATGCTCCGGGCATTTTCGTAAGCCCTTTATCCAGCAGGAATTTTTTCGTTCCCTTGTTGACGCTGAGAGGCTGGCTATATAACATGCGCCCCGCTTGTCGAGCACAGCCAAACGCTGGGTAAGATGGCAACGACCGGAAACGGTTGAAGCTGTAGCTTCAGAGTCTGCTCGCAGATGATTAAGCGCCCGTAGCTCAGCTGGATAGAGCATCCGCCTTCTAAGCGGATGGTCGCAGGTTCGAGTCCTGCCGGGTGCGCCATTGGCGAATCAGGCACAAGCAACTGCAATATGGTGGGCGTAGCTCAGTTGGTAGAGCACAGGATTGTGGCTCCTGGTGTCGTGGGTTCGATTCCCATCGTCCACCCCATATTCCAGAGAACGCCAGGCCACGTGCCTGGCGTTTTCGTTTCGAGCATGACCACGCGGACGTGGTGAAATTGGTAGACACACCAGATTTAGGTTCTGGCGCCGCAAGGTGTGAGAGTTCGAGTCTCTCCGTCCGCACCATATTGAGCCCGCTTTCG
>NZ_JAOEEE010000045.1:0-35714 GCF_029837675.1 Pseudomonas sp. GD04015
CAAAGATTTTCGCGAGACCGATTTCCTTCTTTATATAGCCCATATCCGATAAGCGCTCCGACCCCATGGGCAGGGGACGCTCATCTCTCCCCTATTTATATTTCAACCATAATATGAAATATTAAATTACGGCCGTAATTCCAATCACTCCAAAGGAGCTTTCCCATGCAAGCACTGACCCGCGAACAGACCCTAGCCATCTGGCAGGAGGCCGAGCGCGCAGCCCGCGCCAGGCTCGGCGAACCCGGCACCTTGTCTCTGAAGGAGGTCGGCAAGCTGAGCGCGCACGACTTCTTCGAGCGCATCGGCAACGGCGATCTGCCCTGCCCGCCCTTCGGGCACTTGGTCGACTTCATCCCGCTGGAGTGGGAGCCAGGCCGCTTTCTCTTCCAGGGCACGCCGGACACCCGGCACTACAACCCGCTCGGCAGCGTGCATGGCGGCTATGCGGCCACGCTGCTCGACTCCTGCATGGGCTGCGCCGTGCATACCTGCCTGCAGCCGGGCCAGGGCTACACCACCATGGACCTGCGCGTCAGCTACGTGCGCGCCATCACCGCCGATACCGGTCCCTTGCGCGCAGAAGGCAAGGTGGTTCACGTAGGCCGATCCACCGCTCTGGCCGAAGGCCGGCTCTACGACGTGGATGACCGACTGTACGCGGTAGGCTCGACGACCTGCATGGTGCTCGAACTGCGCCGCTGAGCCCGTTTCGACAGCCCAAATTGAATGTCAACCGTCATCCAAAAACACTCCATCCTCAGAGGACTCGCCTCATGACCTCCATCGTGATCGCCGGCTACGCCCGCTCCCCCTTCCACTTCGCCAAGAAAGGCGGACTGATCAATCTGCGCCCCGACGACCTGGCCGCCCAGGTATTGAAGGGCCTGGTCAACAGGCTCGACCTCGATCCCAGCCAATTGGAGGACGTGATCATGGGTTGCGCCTACCCCGAGGCCGAGCAGGGCATGAACATCGCTCGCATCGCCAGCTTCCGCGCCGGCTTTCCCGAGACCCTGGGCGGCGCCACGGTGAACCGCTTCTGCGGCTCGTCCATGACCGCCGTGCACTTCGCCGCGGGGCAGATTCTGCTCGGTGCCGGCGAGGCCTTCCTCTGTGCCGGCGTTGAATCGATGACCCGCGTGCCCATGGGCGGCTTCAACATTTCGCCCAACCCGACCCTGATGAGCACCTTCCCGCAGGTCTACATGGCCATGGGGCATACCGCCGAGGAAGTGGCCAGGCGCTATTCGATCAGCCGCGAGGAGCAGGAAGCCATGGCCGTCGAGTCCCACGCCAAGGCCGTACGCGCACGGGAGCTCGGCCATTTCAGGGATGAGCTCCTGGCCATCGAGACACCGGACGGCGTGATCGCCGAGGACGGCTGCATCCGCGCCAGCACCAACTTAGAGGCGCTCGCCCAGCTCAAGCCGGCGTTCGGCGGCAGCGTCACCGCCGCCACCTCGTCGCCGCTGACCGATGGCGCCGCCGCCGTGCTGGTGTGCACCGAGGCGTTCGCCCGCAACCATGGCCTGGAGATGCTCGCGCGCATCAAGGCCGTCGCCGTCGGCGGCTGCGCGCCGGAGATCATGGGCATGGGGCCAGTGGTTGCGACCCGCAAGGTGTTGCAACGGGCCGGCCTGAGCGTCGCCGACATCGATCTGGTGGAAATCAACGAAGCCTTCGCCAGCCAGTCCATCGCCTGTGTGAACGAGCTGGGCCTGGACATGGCCCGGGTCAACCTGGATGGCGGCGCGCTCGCCCTGGGTCATCCACTGGGCGCTACCGGCGTGCGCATCACCGGCAAGGCCGCCGCGTTGCTCAAGCGCACCGGTGGCCGCTACGCCATCGCCACCCAGTGCATCGCCGGCGGCCAGGGCGTGGCCACCCTGCTCGAAGCCATATAAAGGAGGGAATGCGGGCGCGACTCGCCAGCGCGCCCGCACGGGTTAACATGACAGCTGGCATTTCTTCGCTCGGGACCGATCCTCATGCGCTATTCGGAAGATCACAAAGCCAAGACCCACCAACGCATCGTCGACGAGGCCGCCCTGCGCTTTCGCCGCGACGGCGTGCTGGCGACCGGCCTGCAGCCGCTGATGAAGGCGCTGGGCCTGACCCACGGTGGCTTCTACGCGCACTTCAAGTCCAAGGACGATCTGGTCGAACAGGCCCTGCAGCGGAGCGCCGACCAGCTCAAGGAGGGTCTCGAGAATCTCGCCGAGGAACCCAATCCCCTGCAGGGCCTTATCCGACGCTACCTCTCCTCCGCCCACTGCAAGTCGCCGGGCAGCGGCTGCCCGTTGCCCACCATGTCCGCCGAACTGGGCCAGCGCGGGCAGCCCAGCCCGATCACCGACGAGATCGTGCGCGACCGTCTGGCGTCGATCGCCGCCAGTCTACCGAGCGAGGACGCGGAGGCGCGGAGCGCCTTCATCCTCTCGACCATGGTCGGTGCCCTGGTGCTGTCGCGCAGCATTGCCGACCCGGAGCTGGCCGAGCGGCTGCTGCGCTCCACGCGGCAGATACTGCTGGAACAGACCGAACAGGACTGAGCGTTTCGCTCACCGCTTATTGATATAAAAATAGTCTAAAAAAGTATTTATCTATTCCATTTTTATCAATTAGCTTTGCTCCACCGGACCACCGGACTCTCGAAGAAAAACGACATCTGTCCTGTGGCCGACCTTCCTCGTGAACGGTGCGCGGCCCGTACGAGGAGCATTCCATGAGCATCCCCTTCGCCCGCCGCCTGCTGGCGGTGCTGACGATTTCCAGCCTGGGCCTGACCGCGCAGGCCGCCGACTTCACCGTCGCCTACCAGACCACCGTCGACCCGGCCAAGGTCGCCCAGGCCGACGGCGCCTATGAAAAGGCCAGCAAATCCGAGATCAACTGGCGCAAGTTCGACGGCGGCGCGGAAGTGATCACCGCCGTCGCCTCCGGCGACGTGCAGATCGGCTACGTCGGCTCCAGCCCGCTGGCCGCCGCCGCCACCCGCCAGCTGCCGGTGCAGACCTTCCTGATCGCCACCCAGATCGGCGCCGCCGAAGCCCTGGTCGCCCGCGAAGGCAGCGGCATCGGCAAGCCCGAGGACCTGGTCGGCAAGAAGATCGCCGTGCCCTTCGTCTCCACCGGCCACTACAGCCTGCTGGCCGCGCTCAAGCACTGGAACATCGACCCGGCCAAGGTGCAGATCCTCAACCTGGCGCCGCCGGCGATCATCTCCGCCTGGAAACGCGGCGACATCGACGCCACCTACGTCTGGGACCCGGCCCTGGGCGTGGCCAAGGAGAACGGCAAGGTGCTGATCACCTCCGGCGAGCTGGGCGAACTGGGCGCGCCGACCTTCGATGCCTGGATCGTGCGCAAGGATTTCGCCGAGAAGCACCCGGAAGTGGTCCGCACCTTCGCCAAGGTCACCCTCGACGCCTACGCCGACTACCGCAAGGACCCGCAGGCCTGGCTGGCCGACAAGGACAACATCGCCAAGGTGGTGAAGCTCTCCGGTGCCAAGGTCGAGGACATCCCGCTGCTGCTGCAGGGCAACGTGTTCCCCCTGGCCGCCGACCAGGTCAGCGCCCTCGGCGCGCCGACCACTCGGGCCATCACCGACACCGCCACGTTCCTCAAGGAACAGGGCAAGGTCGACGCCGTGCTGCCGGACTACGCGCCCTACGTCAGCAACCAGTACGTCACCAACTGAAGACTGTTGTCGCGGGTTTCACCCGCCCTACTTCGCGCAGGGCGGGCGAAACCGCGAACAGTCTACAACTGAGCATCGGGCCCTCGCCTGCGGGCGAGGTTCGGCGGCGGCAGGGACGCCGTCGCCGGATGCACCCACCATAGGGAAACACGACATGGCCCTACTCGAACTGGAGCGCATCGGCGCACAGTACCCCGGCGCGGCCGAACCGGTACTGCACGACATCTCCCTGACCCTCGGCCCGGACCAGCTGCTGGTGGCCCTGGGCCCCTCCGGCAGCGGCAAGACCAGCCTGCTCAACCTGATCGCCGGCTTCACCGCGCCCAGCAGCGGCCGCATCAGCCTCGACGGCGTACCCGTCACCGGTCCTTCCGCCGAGCGCGGCGTGGTGTTCCAGGACGATGCCCTGCTGCCCTGGCAGAACGTGCTGGACAACGTCGCCTTCGGCCTGCGCCTGGCCGGCGTGCCGCGCGCCGAACGCGAGGCACGTGCCCGCGAGCTGCTGGCCCTGGTCGACCTGGCTGGCTTCGAGCAGCGCCGCATCTGGGAACTGTCCGGCGGGCAGAAACAGCGTGTCGGCCTGGCCCGCGCCCTGGCCGCCGAACCGCGCCTGCTGCTGATGGACGAGCCGTTCGGCGCGCTGGACGCCTTCACCCGCGAACAGATGCAGGAACTGCTGCTGCAGGTCTGGCGGCGCACCGCCAAGCCGGTGCTGCTGATCACCCACGACATCGAGGAAGCGGTGTTCCTCGCCACCGACCTGGTGCTGCTGGCGCCCAACCCCGGGCGCATCGCCGAGCGCCTGAGCCTGGACTTCGGCAAGCGCTACGCCGCCGGCGAGAGCGCCCGCGCCATCAAGTCCGACCCGCATTTTATCGCCACCCGCGAGCACGTGCTCGCCCAGGTCTTCGCCGAACGCCAGAGGAGGCGCGCATGAGCAGCTACGAGTTGGTCTACGCCAAGAGCGAGGCCGAGCAGAAGGCGGCGCGCGCGCCACGCCGGCTGAGCCTGCTGGCCCTCGGCCTGCTGAGCACCGGCAGCCTGCTCTGGGTCTGGTGGGCGGTGACCGCCGCCGGGCTGATCGAGCCGCTGTTCCTGCCCAGCCCCCAGACGGTGCTGGCCCGGGGTTGGAAGCTGGTCACCGAAGGCTACCTGGACGCCAGCCTGTGGCAGCACCTGGGCGCGAGCCTCGGGCGCATCGGCCTGGCCCTGCTGGCGGCGGTGCTCACCGCCATCCCGCTGGGCATCACCATCGGCCGCAGCCGCGTAGTGCGGGGCCTGGTCGATCCGCTGATCGAGTTCTACCGGCCGATTCCGCCGCTCGCCTACCTGCCGCTGATCGTCATCTGGTGCGGCATCGGCGAGCTGTCCAAGGTGCTGCTGATCTACCTGGCGATCTTCGCGCCCATCGTCATCGCCACGTCCACCGGCGTGCGCAGCGTCGACCCGGCCAAGATCAGAGCGGCCCAGGCCCTCGGCGCGACACCGGTCCAGCTGGTGCGCCACGTGATCCTGCCCAGTGCCCTGGCGGACATCCTCACCGGCGTGCGCATCGGCCTCGGCGTGGGCTGGTCGACCCTGGTGGCCGCCGAGCTGATCGCCGCCCAGCGCGGCCTCGGCTTCATGGTCCAGTCGGCGGCGCAGTTCCTGGTCACCGACGTGGTGATCCTCGGCATCCTGCTGATCGCCATCATCGCCTTCGCCCTGGAGTTGGGCCTGCGTGCCCTGCAGCGCCGGCTGGTGCCCTGGCACGGCCAGGCCTGATCAGCCCCGGGGCCTGGCGTCGGGTGCCGCATCCTCGAAGCGGTCGACCCGGCGCAGGCTGCGGAAGCCCCACATCCAGCCGCCCACCACGCCGAGGGTGCACAGGCTGCCCAGCACCGCCGCCGGCACCACGCCGAACCAGGCAGCGCTGCTGCCGGCGCGGAACTCGCCGAGTTCGTTGGAAGAGCCGATGAACAGCATGTTCACGGCGTTGACCCGGCCGCGCATGGAGTCCGGAGTGGAGAACTGGATCAGCGAGGAGCGGATATACATGCTCACCATGTCCGCGCCGCCAGCCACCATCAGCGCGGCGAACGACAGCCAGAACAGGCTGGACAGCGAAAACACTAGGTTGGCCACGCCGAACACCGCCACCGCGACGAACATGCTCATGCCCACGTGGCGGTTGAACGGCCGCAGGCTGAGGTAGAAGCCGACCAGCACTTCGCCGATGGCCATGGCGCTGCGCAGGATGCCGAGGCCGGTCGGCCCCACGTCCAGCACTTCCTGGGCGTACATCGGCAACAGCGCCACCACCCCGCCGAGCAGGACCGCGAACAGGTCCAGGGAGATGGTGCCGAGGATGATCGGCCGCGAACGGATGAAGTGGATGCCCGCCGTGAAGCGCTTCCAGGCGGTCGCTTCGAGCGGCTTGGCTTCTTCCCGGTAGCGCACCTTGACCATGGACAGCATCAGCACGCCGGCGGCGAAGAACGCCAGGCACACGGCATAGGTCAGCTCGCCGCCGCCCAAGGCGTAGAGGCCGCCGCCCAGCACCGGGCCGGAGATGGTCGAGGCGCGCACGATCATGCTGTTGGCCGCGATGGCCGCCGCCAGCCGCTCGCGCGGCACGATCTGTGGCAACAGGCTGGACAGCGCCGGCCCGGTGAAGGCGCGGGCGCAACCGTAGGCCACCAGCACGCCGTAGAACGCCTGGATCGGCCCGTGCACCACGGACAGCCACAGCAGCACGCCGGCGCAGACGGCTTCCACCCCCCAGCTCAGGCCGAGAATCCACTTGCGGTCGAAGCGGTCGATCAGGTCGCCGGCCGGCAGCAGCAGGAGCAGCATCGGGATGAACTGGGCCAGGCCGACATAGGCCAGGCTCATGGGATCGCGGGTCAGGTCGTAGACCTGCCAGGCCACCACCACCGCCAGGATCTGCACGGCGAACATGGCCAGGACGCGGCTGGTGAGAAAAGGCAGGAAGCCCGGCTGGCGGTAGACGGATGTTTCGGCGGACAAGGGGAGGTTCCGGACAGAATTCGAAACAAAACAATCTACTGGATCGAAAGCTGTCCGGGCAAACAACTTAGGGGCCCGCCGTCGGGCCGCCCCGGAATTCCGCCGCGCTCAACGGCGGCGCCGCGTCACTGTTGCTGCTGCACCTGCATCAGCGAGGCCACGTTCACCCGCGCGTGCATCTGCTCGCCACCGCCGCCACGGCGCATGCCGCGCACCGGGCAGGCGTCCAGATAGTCCAGCCCCACCGCCAGCTTGAGGTGGCGCTCCGGCCGGGACAGCTGGTTGGTCACGTCGAAGCTGTACCAGGCGTCGCCCAGCCAGGCCTCGGCCCAGGCGTGGCTGGCCAGGTGCTCGCTGTCCTCGGTGTACAGATAGCCGGAGACGTAGCGCGAAGGCACGCCCAGGCTGCGGGCGCAGGCCAGGAAGGCATGAGTGTGATCTTGGCAGACCCCGGCGCGGCCGGCGAAGGCCTCGGCGGCGGTGCTGTCCACCCTAGTGGCGCCCGGCTTGTAGGGCATCTGCTGGTGCAGGCCGTGCATCAGGTCGACCAGGCCGTCGCGGTCGCGTCGCCCGGCGCTGCTGGCCTGGGCGAATTCACGCAGGGCATCGTCGGCCTGGGTCAGGCGCGTGCTGCGCAGGTACGGCAGGGCCGAGCGGGCGTCATGCTCGGATTCGCAGCGCTCATCGATCTCCACCTGGCCACGGGCGCCGATCACCAGGGCTTCGTGGGGCTCGTCCAGGGTCAGCACGTGGAGGATGTTGCCGTAGGGGTCGCGCTGGGCGCGTACCGGGCGCGGCAGGTCGAGCTGCCAGCTGATCACCCGCTGGCGGGCGCTCTCCTGCGGGGTCAGGCGCAGGTACTGGATGCTCGCGCGCACCTGGTCGTCGTAGTTGTAGGTGGTGTCGTGGCGGATCGAGAGTCTCATACGACCTCCAGATAGGACGTGTGGATGGCGCTGCCCAACTGACGGACGAGCAGGATGAAATCGGTGAGCCAGGTGTGCAGGCCCTCGTCGAGAACCTCGCCGACGCTGGTGTAGCGCAGGCGCGCGTCCAGCTCGGCGGCCAGGCGCTGGGCCGGGCGACCGTTCTCGCCGGGCAGGCCGGCGAGCATCAGGTTGAGTTCCTCCATGCAGGCGCGCAGGGAGCGCGGTACTTCGGGGCGCAGCAGCAGCAGTTCGGCGATCTTGTGGGTGCGCGGCGAGCCGCGGTAGATCTCGGTGAAGGCCTCGAAGGAGGACAGCGCACGCAGCAGCGCGCTCCACTCGTAGTAGCCGCGGGCCGAGGTGTCGCTGACTTCGTCGGCGGCCTCGCCGAGCATCTCGTAGCGGGCGTCGAGCAGGCGCAGGGTGTTGTCGGCGCGCTCGATGAAGGTGCCCAGGCGGATGAAGCGGTAGGCCTCGCCACGCATGATGGTGCCGAAGGTGGCGCCACGGAACAGATGGGAACGCTCCTTGACCCACTCGCAGAAGCGGCTGATGCCGTAGCGGCCCAGGCCCTCGGCGGCGATGCCGCGCATCTCCAGCCAGGTGGCATTGATGTTCTCCCACATGTCGGCGGTGATCCGCCCGCGCACGGCGTGGGCGTTGCTGCGCGCGCCCTGCAGGCAGCAGTAGATGCTCGCCGGGTTGTCCGCGTCGAGGGCGAAGAAGTGCAGCATGCGCTCGGCGTGCAGCTGGCCGTGGCGCTCCAGATAGTCGTCCAGGGTACCGGTGATCAGCAACGGCAGGGCCAGTTCGTCGAGGCCGTCGCCGCGGCCGTCCTGAGGCATCAGCGACAGCGAGTAGCTGACGTCGAGCATGCGCGCGAGGTTCTCGGCGCGTTCCAGGTAGCGCGACATCCAGTAGAGGTCGGAGGCGGTTCTGCTCAGCATGGTCAGTCCTCCACCACCCAGGTGTCCTTGGTGCCGCCGCCCTGGGACGAGTTGACCACCAGCGAACCCTCGCGCAGGGCCACGCGGGTCAGGCCGCCGGGCACCAGGCGCGTCTCGCGGCCGGACAGGACGAACGGGCGCAGGTCGATGTGGCGCGGGGCGACGCCGCTCTCGACGAAGGTCGGGCAGGTCGACAGGCACAGCGTCGGCTGGGCGATGTAGGCCTCGGGCCGGGCCTTGAGGCGCTCGCGGAAGGCCTCGATCTCGGCCTGGGTGGCGGCCGGGCCGACCAGCATGCCGTAGCCGCCGGAGCCCTGGGTCTCCTTGACCACCAGTTCGGAGAGGTTGGCCAGCACGTGGGACAGCTCCTCGGGCTTGCGGCACTGCCAGGTGGGCACGTTCTTGAGGATCGGCTCCTCGTCCAGATAGAAGCGGATCATTTCGCCGACGTAGGGGTAGATCGACTTGTCGTCCGCCACCCCGGTGCCGACCGCGTTGGCCAGCACCACGTTGCCGCTGCGGTAGGCGGCCAGCAGGCCGGGCACGCCGAGCATGGAGTCCGGGTTGAAGGCCAGCGGGTCGAGGAAGGCGTCGTCCAGGCGACGGTAGATCACGTCCACCGGCTGCGGGCCGGCGGTGGTGCGCATGAACACCTTGTCGTCGCGGACGAACAGGTCGGCGCCCTCCACCAGCTCCACGCCCATCTCGCGGGCGAGGAAGGCGTGCTCGAAGTAGGCGCTGTTGAAGCGCCCCGGGGTGAGCACCACCACGCTGGGGTTGTCGATCGGGCTGGAGCTTTTCAGGGTGTCCAGCAGCAGACTCGGGTAGTGGTCGATGGGCGCCACCCGCTGCATCGAGAACAGCTCGGGGAACAGGCGCATCATCATCTTGCGGTCTTCCAGCATGTAGCTGACGCCGCTGGGCGTGCGCAGGTTGTCCTCCAGCACGTAAAAGCTGCCGTCGCCGTCGCGCACCAGATCGACGCCGGCGATGTGGGCGTAGAGGTCGCGGTGCAGGTCGAGGCCCTGCATGGCCAGCTGGTAGCCCTCGTTGGCCAGCACCTGCTCGGCCGGGACGATGCCGGCCTTGAGGATGCGCTGCTCGTGGTAGAGGTCGGCGAGGAACATATTCAGCGCCTTGACCCGCTGGATGCAGCCAGCCTCGACGATGCGCCATTCGCTGGCGGGGATGCTGCGCGGAATGGTGTCGAAGGGGATCAGACGCTCGGTGCCCTGCTCGTCGCCGTAGAGCGTGAAGGTGATGCCTGCGCGGTGGAACAGCAGGTCGGCCTCCCGCCGGCGCTGGGCCAGGAGCTCGTCGGGGGTGTCCGCCAGCCAGCGGGCGAATTCCCGGTAGTGCGGGCGGACCGTGCCACTCGCGTCGTACATCTCATCGTAGAAGGTGCGGGCCATGCCGTACTCCTTGTCACCCGGACAGGGAGTGCCATCGCAAGGCCCGTGCCATGAAAATTTATGCTTTCAGATCAAAGAGTTGCTCATCCAAGCGAAGCGCTGCGCACCAAGATGGAGCGATTTTGCGCCCCAGGCGCAGCGGACCGCCCCATGGCATGGCAGCGCGGCGAAGCCTTCGCTCAGACGCGCACTTCCATGCCTTCGCGCAGGAAGCGCGGCGCGATGTAGCGCTCGTAGTGCGCCTCGGAGAGCAGGAAGAATTCGCGGTCGATGGCTTCGCGCAGGGCCGGCAGCTCCCAGTCGCGGAACTCGGGCAGCAGCACCAGGCCGTAGGCCTCCAGCCGGCTGATCAGGCGCGAGGCGCGGGCGATCAGCTGGTAGGCCCAGCAGTATTCGGACTGCTCGGGCACGAAGCGCACCTGGCGCTGCTCCAGCTGCGCGCGCAGCAGCGAGGGATCGAAGATCTCCACCTTGCCCTGCATCACCTGCACCAACAGCACCTCGAGGCGCTTCCACACGGCGCGCTTCTCGTCGTCGTTGTAGGCGTTCCAGTTCACCACTTCGTGATGGAAGCGCTTGCAGCCGCGGCACACCAGGTCGCCGTAGACGGTGGAGCAGAGGCCGACGCAGGGCGTCTTGATACGTTGGTTGGACATGCGGGGCAGGACGGCGCTGTGAAACAGGCGACCCATGATAGCGGCTACCCCGGACAGGGTCATCATGACCGACCAGACCTTCGTCGACTTGCCAGCCAGACGATGACAGGTAGTCTAAAACCCCGATTGGATCGGCGTTTCGCTTAACTTTGGCCGCCCGTTCCAGTAGAATTGCACCGCCTTTTTAGGCACCGATGTCCGTCGGAAGCTGTTTTCAAAGCGTCACGAGCACAGTCGATCCGCCAGGAACGCGTCTGGCGCAGGTTCGCCGAAACCTGCGCCGCCCTCATCCCCTCTCGCGTCCTGCGGCGTAAAACTTTGAAAACAGCTTCTTGTTGAAGCCGTCGACTCACCGGCCAGTGCGCCCAAAAAGCGCAGCGGCGCGATGCGTGGCGGTTTTCTGGATAAGCGTTGCGGGCCGCCGCGACCACTGATGAGGGTAATAACTGTGCTTGAAGCCTATCGCAAACACGTAGAAGAGCGTGCCGCCCAAGGGATCGTTCCCCAGCCGCTGAACGCCGAGCAAACCGCAGGCCTGGTCGAGCTGCTGAAAAACCCGCCGGCCGGCGAAGAAGCCTTCCTCGTTGATCTGATCACCAACCGTGTTCCGCCGGGCGTGGACGAAGCCGCCTACGTCAAGGCCGGCTTCCTGTCGGCCGTGGCCAAGGGCGAAGCCAGCTCCCCGCTGATCAGCAAGCAACGCGCCGTCGAACTGCTGGGCACCATGCAGGGCGGCTACAACATCGCCACCCTGGTCGAACTGCTGGACAGCGCCGAGCTGGCCGAAGTCGCCGCCGAGCAGCTGAAGCACACCCTGCTGATGTTCGACGCCTTCCACGACGTGGCCGAGCGCGCCAAGGCCGGCAACGCCAACGCCAAGGCCGTGATGCAGTCCTGGGCCGACGGCGAGTGGTTCGTCAACCGCCCCGCCGTTCCGGAAAAAGTCACCCTGACCGTGTTCAAGGTCACCGGCGAAACCAACACCGACGACCTGTCGCCGGCGCCGGACGCCTGGTCCCGCCCGGACATCCCGCTGCACGCCCTGGCCATGCTGAAGATGGCCCGCGACGGCATCAACCCGGACCAGCCGGGCTCCGTCGGCCCGATCAAGCAGATGGAAGCGCTGAAGGCCAAGGGCTTCCCGGTCGCCTACGTCGGTGACGTGGTCGGTACCGGTTCCTCCCGTAAGTCCGCCACCAACTCGGTGCTGTGGTTCTTCGGCGACGACATCCCCTACGTGCCGAACAAGCGCGCCGGTGGTTTCTGCTTCGGCACCAAGATCGCCCCGATCTTCTACAACACCATGGAAGACGCCGGCGCCCTGCCGATCGAATTCGACTGCACCAACCTGGCCATGGGCGACGCCATCGACGTCTACCCGTACAAGGGCGAAGTGCGCCGCCACGGCAGCGACGAGCTGGTCACCAGCTTCCAGTTGAAGACCGACGTGCTGCTGGACGAAGTCCGCGCCGGCGGCCGTATTCCGCTGATCGTCGGCCGTGGCCTGACCGAGAAGGCCCGCGCCGAACTGGGCCTGGCCCCGTCCACCCTGTTCAAGAAGCCGGTCGCCCCGGCCGACAGCGGCAAGGGCTTCACCCTGGCGCAGAAGATGGTCGGTCGCGCCTGCGGCCTGCAGGAAGGCCAGGGCGTGCGCCCGGGCACCTACTGCGAGCCGAAGATGACCACCGTCGGCTCCCAGGACACCACCGGCCCGATGACCCGCGACGAGCTGAAGGACCTGGCCTGCCTGGGCTTCTCCGCCGACCTGGTGATGCAGTCCTTCTGCCACACCGCGGCCTATCCGAAGCCGATCGACGTCACCACCCACCACACCCTGCCAGACTTCATCATGAACCGCAGCGGCGTGTCCCTGCGTCCGGGCGACGGCATCATCCACAGCTGGCTGAACCGCATGCTGCTGCCTGACACCGTCGGCACCGGCGGCGACTCGCACACCCGCTTCCCGATGGGCATCTCCTTCCCGGCCGGTTCCGGCCTGGTGGCCTTCGCCGCCGCCACCGGCGTGATGCCGCTGGACATGCCGGAATCCGTTCTGGTGCGCTTCAAGGGCAAGCTGCAACCGGGCATCACCCTGCGTGACCTGGTCCATGCCATCCCCTACTACGCCATCCAGGCCGGTCTGCTGACCGTCGAGAAGAAGGGCAAGAAGAACATCTTCTCCGGCCGCATCCTCGAGATCGAAGGCCTGGACGAGCTGACCGTCGAGCAGGCGTTCGAGCTGTCCGACGCCTCCGCCGAGCGCTCCGCCGCCGGTTGCACCATCAAGCTGCCGGAAAGCGCCATCGCCGAGTACCTGAAGTCGAACATCACCATGCTGCGCTGGATGATCGGCGAAGGCTACGGCGATGCCCGCACCCTGGAGCGTCGCGCCCAGGCCATGGAAGCCTGGCTGGCCAACCCGCAACTGCTGGCCGCCGATGCCGACGCCGAATACGCCGCCGTGATCGAGATCGATCTGGCCGACGTTAAGGAGCCGGTCCTGTGCGCACCGAACGACCCGGACGACGCCCGCCTGCTGTCCACCGTGGCCGGCGAGAAGATCGACGAAGTCTTCATCGGTTCCTGCATGACCAACATCGGCCACTTCCGCGCCGCCGGCAAGCTGCTGGACAAGGTCAAGGGAGGTATCCCGACCCGTCTATGGCTGGCCCCGCCGACCAAAATGGACCAGCACCAGCTGACCGAGGAAGGCTACTACGGCATCTACGGCAAGGCCGGCGCCCGCATGGAAATGCCGGGCTGCTCCCTGTGCATGGGCAACCAGGCGCGCGTGCAGACCGGTTCCACCGTGGTCTCCACCTCCACCCGTAACTTCCCCAACCGTCTGGGCGACGCGACCAACGTGTACCTGGCCTCCGCCGAACTGGCGGCGGTCGCCTCGATCATCGGCAAGCTGCCGACCGTCGAGGAGTACATGGAGTACGCGAAGAACATCGACAGCATGGCTGCCGACATCTATCGCTACCTGAGCTTCGACCAGATCGCCGAGTACAAGGAAGCGGCCGCGAACGCCAAAATCCCGGTCGTTCAAGCCTAAGCCTCACCCGGTGAACAGAAAGCCCCGCTCATGCGGGGCTTTCTTTTATCTGTGCTCCTGTTAGATGTCGTAGTGCCCTGAGCCTTCTGGATCCCCGCCTGCGCGGGGATGACGAGGTAGGGGTGGCACTCTTTCAAACCCGTCATTCCCGCGCAGGCGGGAATCCAGGAGCGGGCAGCGGCAGCGCTCAGATAGAGAGGATTGACCACGCAACACATCACGGAACATAGCCTCATCCCTTGGGGCCGTCCCGGCCCGCATATTTTTATGGAGCGAAACCGGGAGAGCCGTGGTCCGAAGCTCTGAAGCCCCTCGCGGGCGCCCCATTCATAAGGAGTTCACCATGAAACCCTGGATTCTCGCCCTGCTCTGCGCGATCGGCCTCGCCGGCTGCTCCACCGACTACATCATCGCCACCACCGACGGCCAGATGCTCAGCGCCCAGGACAAGCCGAAGATCGACGAGGACACCGGCCTGATCACCTACGAGGACGCCGAGGGCAACGAGCAGCAGATTCCGCAGACTTCGGTGAAGCAGATCATCGAACGCTGAGGACGTATTGCCGCGCCGCCTTGCCAAACGCAGCGGCGCGGAAATACTTGAGGTGAATCCCACCACCCAGGAGCACCTCATGAAGCACCGGATAGCCACCCTGCTGTTCTTCCTCGCCCTCACCGGCTGCGCGAGCGAACACCTCATCCTCACCAACGATGGCCAGATGCTCACCAGCGACGGCAAGCCCGAGCTGGACGAAGACACCGGCATGATCGAGTTCGAGGACAGCGAGGGTCGCAAGCAGCAGATCCCGCAGACCCAGATCAAGCAAATCATCGAACGCTGAACCCCACGGCACGGTTCCAACCGTAGCGCTGGCACATGGCTTGCTTGAGCCTGTCCAGCAGGACTCGCTCCAACGGCGGAGCAGTTCCAGACAATGGCGTCGTTTCCGGCCACCGCCCCCGCGGCGGCCCGGAGCGACGCCTTTTTGCTCTACGGCGGAACATCTCGATGAACGACAGCGGCAATACCCGTAGCGACGCCCTGGCCTGGGTCGCGGGCAGCGATGCCCCGGAAAAGAGCGCACTGAACCTGGGCTTCATGGCCCTCACCGACTCCGCGTCGCTGATCGTGGCAGCGACCCAGGGCTTCGCCCAGCCCTACGGGCTGACCCTCAACCTGCAGCGCCAGGCCTCCTGGGCCGGCCTGCGCGACCGCCTGCTGAGCGGCGAACTGGACGCCGCCCAGGCCCTCTACGGCCAGGTCTACGGCATCCACCTAGGCCTCGGCGGCGCGGCCACCGAGATGGCCATCCTCATGGGCCTGTGCCAGAACGGCCAGGCGCTCAACCTGTCCCAGCCGCTCAAGCAGGCCGGCGTGACCAGCGCCGAGGCACTCGCCGCACGTGTGCGCCAAGGTGGTGCACGCCTCACCTTCGCCCAGACCTTCCCCACCGGCACCCATGCCATGTGGCTGTACTACTGGCTGGCCGCCCAGGGCATCCACCCGCTGGAAGACGTCAACACCGTGGTGGTGCCACCCTCGCAGATGGTCGCCCACCTACGCGCCGGGCGCATCGACGGCTTCTGCGCCGGCGGCCCGTGGGGCGCCCTGGCCGTGGAGGAAGAGCAGGGCTTCACCCTGGCCACCAGCCAGGACATCTGGGCCGACCACCCAGAGAAGGTGCTGGCCGTGACCCGCGAATTCGCCGAGCAGTACCCCAACACCGCCCGCGCTCTGACCATGGCCGTGCTGGAGGCCAGCCGCTTCATCGACGAAAGCGAGGAAAACCGCCGCGGCACCGCCCAGCTGATCAGCAGCGCCGAATACGTCGACGCCCCGCTCTCGGCCATCCAGCCGCGCTTCCTCGGCCAGTACGAGGACGGCCTCGGCCACGCCTGGCTGGACGCCCACCCGCTGCGCTTCTTCGCCGACGGCGAGGTGAACATGCCCTGGCTGTCCGACGGCATGTGGTTCCTCACCCAGTTCCGCCGCTGGGGCCTGCTGCGGGACGACCCGGACTACCTCGGCATCGCCCGTCGCATCCACCGGCTGGACATCTACCGCGCCGCCGCCGAGGCGCTGGGTGTCGCCGTGCCGGCCAGCGAGATGCGCAGCTCCACCCTGCTCGACGGCAGCGTCTGGGACGGCAGCGATCCCGCCGGCTACGCCCGCTCGTTCGCCATCCACGCGCGCGCCGACGGCGCCGCGGCCATCGCCCTGTAACGGACCGGGAGACGCACGATGCTACGCATACTCCTGATCAACGATACGCCGAAGAAGGTCGGCCGCCTGAAGAACGCCCTGGTCGAGGCCGGCTTCGAGGTGATCGACGAGTCCGGGCTGACCATCGACCTGCCCGAGCGGGTCGAGGCGGTGCGCCCCGACGTGGTGCTGATCGACACCGAGTCGCCGGGCCGCGACGTGATGGAACAGGTGGTGCTGGTGAGCCGGGACCAGCCGCGGCCGATCGTCATGTTCACCGACGAGCACGACCCGCAGGTGATGCGCCAGGCCATCCAGTCCGGCGTCAGCGCCTACATCGTCGAGGGCATCCAGGCCGAGCGCCTGCAGCCGATCCTCGACGTGGCCATGGCCCGCTTCGAGAGCGACCAGGCCCTGCGCGCCCAGCTGCAGGCACGCGAAGCCCAGCTGGCCGAGCGCAAGCGCGTCGAACTGGCCAAGGGCCTGCTGATGAAGATGAAGAGCTGCAACGAGGAGGAGGCCTACACCCTGATGCGTCGCCAGGCCATGAGCCGCCAGCAGAAGCTGATCCAGGTGGCCGAACAGATCATCGCGATGCACGACATGCTCGGGGAGTGACCGCCCCGGGCAAGGCCCGGGCAGCGCACTGTATCGCCCATCCCCGCGCCAACTGCACTGGACAGCCGCCCGCGCGGGCGCTTATCTTCGCCGCCAGGCCACACACATATGGCCGGCGTCGCTCGGACGGTTCCGGGCGCTTACGTACTCCGAGGAAAGCATGGCTGACAATGCCAAGCGCCGCTTTGCGCGCATCGATCGTCTCCCCCCCTACGTCTTCAACATCACCGCCGAACTGAAGATGGCCGCCCGCCGCCGTGGCGAGGACATCATCGACTTCAGCATGGGCAATCCGGACGGCGCCACCCCGCCGCACATCGTCGAGAAGCTGGTGCAGGTCGCCCAGCGCGAAGATACCCACGGCTACTCCACCTCCCGCGGCATCCCGCGCCTGCGCCGCGCCATCTCGCGCTGGTACAAGGACCGCTATGACGTGGAGATCGACCCGGAAAGCGAGGCCATCGTCACCATCGGCTCCAAGGAAGGCCTGGCGCACCTGATGCTGGCCACCCTGGACCACGGTGACACCGTGCTGGTGCCCAACCCCAGCTACCCCATCCACATCTACGGCGCGGTGATCGCCGGCGCCCAGGTGCGCTCGGTGCCCCTGGTGCCGGGCGTGGATTTCTTCGCCGAGCTGGAGCGGGCCATCCGCGAGGCCATTCCCAAGCCGAAGATGATGATCCTCGGCTTCCCCTCCAACCCCACCGCCCAGTGCGTGGAGCTGGACTTCTTCGAGCGGGTGGTGGCGCTGGCCAAGCAGTACGATGTGCTGGTGGTGCACGACCTGGCCTACGCGGACATCGTCTACGACGGCTGGAAGGCGCCGTCGATCATGCAGGTGGAAGGCGCCAAGGACATCGCCGTGGAGTTCTTCACCCTGTCCAAGAGCTACAACATGGCCGGCTGGCGCATCGGCTTCATGGTCGGCAACCCGGAGCTGGTCGCGGCCCTGGCGCGGATCAAGAGCTACCACGACTACGGCACCTTCACCCCGCTGCAGGTGGCGGCCATCGCTGCCCTGGAAGGCGACCAGCAATGCGTGCGCGACATCGCCGAGCAGTACCGCGAGCGCCGCAACATGCTGGTCAAGGGCCTGCACGAGGCCGGCTGGATGGTGGAGAAGCCCAAGGCCTCCATGTACATCTGGGCCAGGATTCCCGAGCCCTACGCCCACCTGGGCTCGCTGGAGTTCGCCAAGAAGCTGCTGCTGGAGGCCAAGGTCTGCGTCTCGCCGGGTCTGGGCTTCGGCGACTACGGCGACGACCACGTGCGCTTCGCCCTGATCGAGAACCAGGACCGCACCCGCCAAGCCATCCGCGGCATCAAGGCGATGTTCCGCGCCGACGGCCTGATCGAGGCGCCCGACGCCAAGCCCAGACGAGGCACCAAGGCCAAGCCCGAATCGGCGTGAACGATAAGGCTATGCCCTCGTTGGCTGTTCAATCACTTGAGGAGCACATCTGTGGGAGCGGCCTTGGCCGCGAAATCCACGGATAACCCGCGCCTAACCAGAGCAGGCCACCAACACGCTATCGAGACATGGCTGAACGAAAAAGGCCCCGGCATCCGCCGGGGCCTTTTTCCATCAGCCCGAATAGTCCAGCGCCGTCCAGGCCCGGGACAGGTCGCTGGCGATGGTGCAGCCGGGCCGCTCCCGGGCCTCGCCACCGCCGTGTGCCAGGCGGGTCACCTCGCCTTCCTCGCCACCGCGCTCGGTCAACCACTGCAGGCGCCCGCAGTTGGGCGTGTCGATCACATAGCTGGCGGAGATGCTGGATTCCTGCCCCGGCAGCCTGACCACGTCGAGCACCCTGCCGGCCTCCTCCACCCGCTTGCCGTCGCGCACCAGCACGGCCCAGGCCTCCGCGCCCTCGATCACCAGATAGGCGCCATTGGCCTTGGGCTGTTCCACCTGTGGCTGGGCGCAGCCCGCCAGCAACGCCAACAGCAGAATTGTCATCAGCTTGTGGTGCATATAGGCAGCTCCTGTTCCGGTGAATCCGACGGCAGTCGAGCTGTACTATTATCCAGTAGTGTTTATTTGTACAGTATTTTTCGTTTACTCTTGTGCGGCCGGAGAACCCAAGGAGACCGACCATGCTGGACGTACTGCAGCTGAAGAACAAAGTGAATCAGATGCCGCTCGAGAGCATCCGCGCCACGGTGGACGAGCTGCGCCTGGAAGGCCTGGTCACCGGCAGCAAGACGCCGTTCAAGCGCGTGCATTTCAACACCTGCTTCGCCGAGATCGAGGCACTGCTGCAGCGCGCCGGCTACCACCGGCAGATCGACGTGGTCGGCTACCAGGGTCAGGCCTACGCGCTGTTCGATCCCGGCCGCTGGGAGGCGGTGGAGGTGCTGCGCTGGCTCAAGGAGTACGTCGAGGAAGCCCAGCGCCGACGCATCTGAACAGCCCTGCGCCGAACCAAAAGCGCTCACGCCCGTGCGGCCCCGGCCCCCGCACGGTGCATCTCACGTGCCCGGCCAGCGCATTGCGTACACGGGCCGATGCTCCCGCCTCATGGCCAAGTCACTGATTCGCAAGCCTCCAGCCGCCTGAATCGACCTCTGCCGCACGGAAGTCGGCACGACCGACGCAAACCTGGCAAGCCGCTTGCAAAACTCCTCGCAGATTCCAGCGCAGCACACCAACGGCGGTGAGCCGCGGATCACGGACAACGGCGTCCGTCAGGGTTCCCTCCCCCATCGGGAACTCTGGCGTACGCCGTTTTTATTTGCCCATGCAAGGACTTACCCCCATGAGTGAGCGTGATTCGAACAAGCCGGCCGACGGCAACCGCCGCCATTTCCTCAAGCAGTCCATCGCCATCGGCGGCATCGCCGCCCTCGGCCTGTCCGCCCCCGGTTTCCTGCGCAGCGTCGCCTACGCCGCCGGCTCCGACGCCCCGGAGAAGGCGGCGCTGAAGGTCGGCTTCATTCCGCTGACCGACTGCGCCTCGGTGGTGGTCGCCGCCACCCAGGGCTTCGCCGGCAAGTACGGCCTGACCATCACCCCGAGCAAGGAAGCTTCCTGGGCCGGCGTGCGCGACAAGCTGGGCACCGGCGAGCTGGATGCCTCCCATGTGCTGTACGGCATGATGTACAGCACCCAGCTCGGCGTGGCCGGCCCGCAGAAGGACATGGCGGTACTCATGGGGCTGAACCAGAACGGCCAGGCCATCACCCTCTCCAAGCAGCTCAGGGAGGCCGGCGTGACCAACGGCGAGCAGCTCGCCGCGCACATCAAGAAGGGTGGCAAGCCGCTGACCTTCGCCCAGACCTTCCCCACCGGCACCCACGCCATGTGGCTGTACTACTGGCTGGCCAGCCACGGCATCAACCCCTTCACCGACGTCAAGACCATCACCGTGCCACCGCCGCAGATGGTCGCCAACATGCGTGTCGGCAACATGGACGGCTACTGCGTCGGCGAGCCCTGGGGCGCGCGGGCGATCTCCGACAAGATCGGCTTCACCGCCACCACCACCCAGCAGATCTGGGCCGACCACCCGGAGAAGGTGCTGGGCTGCACCCGCGAGTTCGTCGAGCAGAACCCCAACACCGCCCGCGCGCTGGTCATGGCCATCCTCGACGCCAGCCGCTTCATCGAGGCCAGTGCGGAGAACAAGAAGGCCACCGCCAAGCTGATTTCCGGCAAGGCCTACGTCAACGCGCCGGTCGAGGTGATCGAGCAACGTTTCCTCGGCCACTACGAGGACGGCCTCGGCAACAGCTGGGAAGACTTGCACGCCATGGCCTTCTGCAAGGACGGCAGCGTCAACTTCCCCTACCACTCCGACGGCATGTGGTTCCTCACCCAGTTCAAGCGCTGGGGCCTGATCAAGGACGACCCGGACTACGCCGCCGTGGCCGCCGGGGTCAACCAGACCAAGCTCTACGGCGAGGCAGCCAGCGCCCTCGGCATTCCGTTGCCGGCCAGCCCGCTGCGCGCCAGCACGCTGCTCGACGGCAAGGTCTGGGACGGCTCCGACCCCGCCGCCTACGCCGCATCGTTCGCGATCAAGGCCTGAATCAGGAGGCACTCATGAACGCACCGTTGAAAACCCCTCTGCAGGTCGCGCCCGGCGTGGCCGCACGCCGCTTCCCGGGTACCGAAGCGCTCGCCAACCTGGCCAGGACCGTGATTCCGCCGCTGCTCGGCATCGCCCTGTTCATCGGCGTCTGGGCGCTGATCGCCGCGCGCAGCGAGGGTCTGCCGGGACCGCTGTCGACCTGGCACTCGGCCGTCGCGCTGTTCGCCGACCCGTTCTACGACAATGGCCCCAACGACATGGGCATCGGCTGGAACATCCTCCACTCCCTCGGCCGGGTTGGCGTCGGCTTCGGCTTGGCGGCGCTGATCGGCATCCCGCTGGGCTTCGCCATCGGCCGCTTCGCCTTCCTCGCCGGCATGCTCTCGCCGATCATCAGCCTGCTGCGCCCGGTCTCGCCACTGGCCTGGCTGCCGATCGGCCTGCTGGTGTTCGAGGCCGCGGGGCCGGCGTCGATCTGGGTGATCTTCATCAGCTCGATCTGGCCGATCATCCTCAACACCGCCGCCGGCGTGGCCAGCGTGCCGCAGGACTACCTGAACGTGGCCCGTGTGCTCAAGCTGTCGGAGTTCAAGGTGCTCACCCGCATCCTGTTCCCCGCCGTGCTGCCGCACCTGATGACCGGCATCCGCCTGGCCATCGGCGTGGCCTGGCTGGTGATCGTCGCCGCGGAGATGCTCACCGGCGGCACCGGCCTGGGCTTCTGGGTGTGGGACGAGTGGAACAACCTCAACGTCGAGCACATCCTCATCGCCATCATCATCGTCGGCCTGGTCGGCCTGGCCCTGGAGCAGGCCCTGCTCCTGCTGGCCAAGCGCTTCGACTATGCGAGCTAAGGAGACCGTCATGGACAAGTTCGTTGAGCTGACCGGCGTCAGCAAGCATTTCGATACCAAGAAGGGCCGCTTCCAGGCGCTCGAGGGCGTCAACCTGAGCATTGCCAAGGGCGAGTTCGTCTCACTGATCGGCCACTCCGGCTGCGGCAAGTCCACCGTGCTCAACCTGATCGCCGGCCTGCTGGAGGCCAGCTCGGGCGGGCTGATCTGCAACGGCCGCGAGATCGACGGTCCCGGCCCGGAACGCGCCGTGGTGTTCCAGAACCACAGCCTGCTGCCGTGGATGACCTGCTTCGGCAACGTCCACCTGGCGGTGGAGCGGGTGTTCGGCGCCAAGTCAGGCAAGGCCGAGCTGAAGGAGCGCACCGCCCGGGCGCTGCAGATGGTCGGCCTGAGCCACGCCAGCCACAAGCATCCCAGCGAGATCTCCGGCGGCATGAAGCAGCGCGTGGGCATCGCCCGCGCCCTGGCCATGGAGCCCAAGGTGCTGCTGATGGACGAGCCGTTCGGCGCGCTGGATGCGCTGACCCGCGCCCACCTGCAGGACGAGCTGCTGCGTATCGTCGGCCAGACCCACAGCACGGTGGTGATGGTGACCCACGACGTGGACGAGGCGGTGCTGCTGTCGGACCGCATCGTGATGATGACCAACGGCCCGGCGGCGACCATCGGCGAAATCCTTAACGTCGAACTGGAGCGCCCACGCGACCGCCTGGCCCTGGCCCACGACGCGCGCTACCACGAGTACCGCAGCGCCGTGCTGGAATTCCTCTACCAGCGCCAGCAGCGTCCTGCCGCCTGAGTCCGCTGCGCACCGTAGGGTGCGCCATGGGCACCGGCTTCAGCCGGCCGCGCCGGACTCGTGCCGGCGCAGCCAGGCATCGACGCGCTCGACCACGCTCTGCGGCGCCTTCAGCCAGGCGCTGTGCGGGTTCTCCTCCGGCGGCCGTGGCGAGGGCAGCCGCTCGATGCTCGGCTGCGGCTGGATAAGCGCGGCCAGCCCCAGGGTGGAGGCCGGCGGCGCAAAATGGTCGCCCTCGATCTGGATATACAGCGAGTCCACCCGGTTGCGCTGCGCCGGCACCAGGGGCAGGCCGAGGTGGTCGTAGTTGCCGCTGAAGGCCACCCGGCCCCAGTCGCGCATCAGCGAACGGGCCTCTTGGCCACCGAAGCCGAGGCGCCGCCCCGGCAGGTAGCCGAGCACCGAGACGATCGCCCCGAACAGCAGCGCCACGCTGGGCGTGAGCAGCCGGCCCCGGCCCTCCCAGTGGCGGTAGTGGATGTTGCCGCAGGCCACGCCCACCACCGGCACCGGGCTGTCCGGGTTGGCCGCGGCATGCAGCGTGGCGATGTGCCCGCCCAAACTGTGGCCGAGCAGCACCGGCCCAGACTGGGGGAAATGCAGCTTGGCCAGGTCGAGCAGCTTGGGCAGCAGCTCGTCCACCAGTTGGCGGTAGCCGTAGTCGAAGCGCCAGCCGGGCCGTGGACGGCTCTCGCCCTGGCCCGGCCAGTCGGCCACCAGCACGTTGTGCCCCGCCGCGACCAGTCCCTGAGCCAGGCGCTCGTACTTGCGCGCGGTGACGCCCAGCGCCGGCAGCACGATCAGCGTGTGGCCGGCGTCCGCGCCGGCGGTATGAAGGGTGATGGGGCAATGGAACTTGCCGCCGGCGAACTGCAAGGCGTCGACCATGGTTTTCTCCTGCGTGGCTGCGGCGAATCTAGAGCAATTACTCTAGAAACACCACTCCCCTTCCAGCAGGCAAAAAAATGCCGCGGAGATCGCGGCAGGAGAGGTTAGCCGGAAAGCAGCACCTGTTCAGACCCGATGTTGCGCCTCTGGTGTGACAGGAAGATGACCATGCGGCTGGGGCAACTGGTGAGGTGCCGCGAGGCGCTGTTGCAGACGCTCGACGAAGCGGGTCGCGTCCCCCTGGCAGCGAAAGGGCACGTCGCAGGCGCCCAGCTTGACGATCCAGCCGTGGTTGGCGGCTTCGGTCACGGTGATGTCCATGAATGGGTCCCCCCTTGTTCCGAGAATGGCCAGGCATGCCCGGGCAGCGGCCTGGTCCCGCATGGCGCGAATGCCGTCGGCCGCAGGGCCGCATGCCTCGCACGCATGTGCCCGGCCGCCCCTTCAGCGAAGCGCCAGACGCAACGCATTCAAGCAACGCCAGGTTGCCGGCATGTGACAGCGGGCGTTATGGTGGAGCATCCCCCCTCGAGGAGAAGGCCATGCCCTGGTATGCCTGGTTGATCATCGTCCTGGCCCTCGGCTCCATCGTCGGCAGTCTGCTGTTGCTGCGCGACAGCGCGCGCAAGCTGCCCCTGACCGAGGAACAGCTCAAGCGCATTCACGAGCGCAACGCGGAAATGGACGCCAAGGAAGCGGAAGACCGCTGACCCCAGCCGACAAGGACGTCGTATGCCACCGCTGCACCTGCGTCTGCTCCTGCCCGTGCTGGCGCTCGGCATGGGCCTGGCGCTCGGCTTTGTCGAGCCCGCGGGCCTGGCGCTGGGCGCCGCCTATATCGCCTGGGTGCTGTTCGGCGAACGCCTGCTGCCACGCGGAGTGTGGTGGAGCGGCGGGCTGATCGGCGGCGTGGCCCTGGCCGCCCACCTGCTGCCCGGTTTCCAGCCGACGCCGTTGTGGCCCGCCCAAGCCCTGAGCGCGGACGCCCCGCCCTACGCCCTGCGCCTGTCCTGGGACAAACTGCTGCTGGGCCTGACCCTGCTGGCCTGGTGGCTGGGCCAGCCGCCGCGCCCGGCTGTACGCCCACGTCTGGCGCTGTTCGCCGGGCTCGCCACCCTGCTGGCAGTGCCGTTGCTGGCGCTGGCCCTCGGCCTGGTCGGCTGGCAGCCGAAATGGCCGCCGCAGCTGTGGCTCTGGCTAGCGGTGAACCTGGGCGTGGCGGTGCTGGCCGAGGAGCTGCTGTTTCGCGCCTGGTTGCAGCCGGCGCTGGTGGCACGCCTCGGCGCCCTGGCCGGCGTCGGGCTGACCGCCCTGCTGTTCGGCGCCGCGCATGTGCCCTTCAGCCCGCTGTTCGCCCTGGTGGCGACGGTGGCCGGCCTGGGCTACGGCCTGGCCTTCCACTTCAGCGGCCGGCTATGGCCGGCCGTGGCGCTGCACGGCGCGGTCAATCTGCTCCATCTGCTTCTGCTGAGCTACCCGCTGCGGTCCGGCTGACCTCGATGCCGTAGGGCGCGAAGATGCGCTCCAGCTCGCCGCTCTGGCGCAGCTTCTGCAGGATGGCGCGGAACTCCCCGGCGCTGATCGGCGCCCTCGGGTGGAGGATCGCGTAGTGGCGGTAGCGCTGGTCCTCCCAGTCCGACACCAGCAGCTCCTCGCGCAGCCGGGGTTGCTCGCGCAGGCGCGCGCCCAGCCAGGAACGGGTGATCGGCGCGATGTCGGCGCGCCCGCGCAGCACCAGCTTGAGGTTGCTCTCGTGGGAGTAGGTGAGCACCGCGTTGAAGTTCTTCTCCAGCCACTTGGGATCGTTGTTGAAGCCGGCGAAGCCGTAGTGGTAGCCGTTGAACAACGCCATGCGCTTGTCCATCAGCCTGTCGAAGTAGTGCTGGTCGCGCCCCGGCTCGGCGCGGGCCACCAGCACCTCGGCATCCTCCAGGCCCAGGTCGATGCGGGTGCCGGGCACGCCCTGCCAGTTCCAGTCGGGGTTCTCGAAGATGGCCAGGTGGATGCGCCCCTGGAGGAAGTCGTCGAAGCGGCGGTTGAGCGAGGTGGCGCGGGGAACGAAGCGATGCTCGCTCTGCACCTCGTTGAGCGCCCCGACCAGTTCGCCGAGCAGGCCGCTGTTCGGGTCGGACTCGGGCTTGACCACGTAGGGAGGGAAATGCACGGCGGCCACCAGAACGTCCTCCGCCGCCTCCACGGCCGGACTCGACAACGCCACCAGCAGCATCAGCGAAGCGCCAAGCAATCCCTGTCGACGCCGATCCATGTTGACCTCACAGGCAACTAAGCTGATCGAAGACTAGCCTAGTGCCATGATGGCGTAAACGCCTAGTGGGGGATCGGATCGGCGCGCCAGCTGGCCGCCTCCGCCGCGCTCAGCAGGTGGTAGCGCCGAGTCAGGTCGTCCAGCCGGCCGCTGTCGCGCAGCCGCTGGAGCAGCGCGTCCAGCCGCTTCGCGTCGATCGGCCCCTGCGGGCGCAGCAGGGCGTGGTGGTGGTAGATTTGGTCGGCGCGCTCCGAGGCCAGCAGCCGCTCGCCCTGCTGCGGGTGTTCCTGCTGGTAGATGCGCAGATAGGAACGGGCCACCACGCTGAGGTCGACGCGGCCGTGCAGCAGCATCAGCAGGTTGCTGTCGTGGGAATAGGTGAGCACGGCGTTGAACTGGCGGGTCAGGTAGTCCTGGTCGGCGTTGTAGCCGGCGAAGCCGTAGTGATAGCCGTTGTACAGGGCCATGCGCTTGCCGCCCAGGCGGTCGAAGAAGCGCTGGTCGCGCCCCTCCTCCTTGCGCGCCACGTAGACCTCGGCGTCGGCGATGTGCAGGTCGAGCTTGTCCAGCGGGATGTCCTGCCAGCCCCAGTCCGGCGACTCGAACAGGATCAGGTCGTAGCGGGCGTGGACGAAGTCGCGGTAGCGCCGGGTCACCGAGGTCGGCACCAGCTCGAAGCGGTAGTCGTCCTGGGCCGCGTTCAGCGCCGCCAGCAGCTCGGGCACCATGCCTTCGGGCGCCGTGCTCTCCGGTTTGGCGATGTAGGGCGGGAAGTGGTAGGCGCCGACGCGCACGCGCTGCTCGGCACCCGCCAGGGGGGCACAACAGACCAGGACCATCAGCAGCAGGCGGGAAAGCGCACGCAACGCGGTTACCTCGATGAAAGGAAGCCAGGTGTCCGGCTCCTCCCTGCAGCCGCGACCGACCAAGGCCAGTGCTGGTAGCAGCTTAGCCTATCCGTCAGTCTTCCTTGAGCACCAGATTGAGGGCTTCCTCGGCCAGCTGGTCCAGGCTCATCTTGCCGTCCGGGCGGAACCAGGTGGTGGTCCAGCTCAGAGCACCCGTGAGGAAGCGCCGCAGCACGAACGGATCGGCCTTGAAATGGCCAGCGGCGCGGGCCTCGCCGAGCACCTCGAGCCAGATCTGCTCGTAGGTGTCGCGCAGGCTGAGGATGTAGGCCTGGCTCTCCTCGGACAGCGAGCGCCACTCGTACACCAGTACGCCCATGGCCTCGCCGGTGCCGCCCATGATCGACTGCAACTCGCAGCGGATCAGCGCCAGCACCCGCTCGCGCGGACCGCTGGCCTCGCTCAGGGCGGCGCGCATCAGTGCGGTGTTGTAGAGGATGGTCTCCTCCATCACCGCCTTGAGGATTTCGTCCTTGCTCTTGAAGTGGTGGAAGATGCTGCCGGACTGGATGCCCACGGCGCCGGCCAGGTCGCGCACCGTGGTGCGCTCGTAGCCCTTGCTGCGGAACAGGTGGGCGGCGGTCTGCAGCAGCTTGCCGCGGGCGCTCTCCGGGTCGGTCAGCCCACCATCGGCGACCAGCTTCTGCATTACTTCTCGGGCTTTCCGTTCGTCCAGACTCATCGCGTCCCCACTCGCCGCTCGCTTGCGCCGCGATTGTACGCGACCTGGCGACCTCCCGAGCAAGCGCTTGGGCAAAAAGAAGCACGCGTAAGGCTTTTCAACCAAGCGCTTGCTTGGTAGTGTGCGAAGCATCTGGCATCCGCGCGGACTCACGACAATGAACAAGACCGTACGCATAGGCTGCGCCTCCGCCTTCTGGGGCGACACCTCCACCGCCGCCGCCCAGCTGGTGCGCGGCGCCGAACTGGACTACCTGGTGTTCGACTACTTGGCCGAGATCACCATGTCGATCATGGCCGGGGCGAAGATGAAGAAGCCGGACGAGGGCTACGCCACCGACTTCGTCGAGGTGCTGGCGCCGCTGCTGGGCGAGATCGCCGCGAAAAAGATCCGCGTCATCAGCAACGCCGGCGGGGTCAACCCGGCGGCCTGCGCCGCCGCCCTGACCGCCGCCTGCGACAAGGCTGGCGTGCAGCTGAAGATCGCCGTGCTGCACGGCGACAACCTGCAACCCAGACTCGGCGAGCTGGCCAAGGCCGGCACCGTGGAGATGTTCAGCGGTGCCCCGCTGCCGCCCATGTGCGTATCGGTCAATGCCTACCTGGGCGCGCCGGGCATCGTCGCGGCACTGGAGGCCGGCGCCGATATCGTCGTCACCGGCCGCGTGGTCGACAGCGCGGTGGTCAGCGCGGCTCTGGTCCACGAATTCGGCTGGTCGTGGTCCGACTACGACAAGCTGGCCCAGGCCGCCTTGGCCGGCCATATCATCGAGTGCGGCGCCCAGTGCACCGGCGGCAACTTCACCGACTGGCGCGACGTGCCGGACTACGAGCACATCGGCTTCCCGGTGGTGGAAGTCGCCGCCGATGCCAGCTTCGTGGTCGGCAAGCCCGAGGGCAGCGGCGGCCTGGTCAGCGTGCTGTCGGTGGGCGAGCAGATGCTCTACGAGATCGGCGACCCGCGCGCCTACCTGCTGCCGGACGTGGTCTGCGACTTCACCCAGGTGCAGCTGACCCAGGTCGGCGACAACCGCGTCGAGCTGAAGGGCGCCCGCGGCCTGCCGCCCACCGGCCAGTACAAGGTCAGCGCCACCCATCCGGACGGCTTCCGCTGCACCGCCAGCTGCCTGATCGCCGGCATCGACGCCGTGGCCAAGGCCGAGCGGGTCAGCCAGGCAATCATCCGCAAGACCGAGGAAATCTTCGCAGAACGCGGCTGGGGGCCCTACCGCGAAGCGAGCATCGAACTGCTCGGCGCCGAGGCCACCTACGGCCCGCACGCCCAGAGGCAGGACACCCGCGAGGTGGTGATCAAGCTCGCCGTGCGCCACGCCAGGAAGGAAGCGCTGGTGCTGTTCTCCCGCGAGATCGCCCAGGCCGCCACCGGCATGGCGCCGGGCCTGACCGGCATCGTCGGCGGCCGACCCACGGTATACCCGGTGATCCGCCTGTTCAGCTTCCTGGTGGACAAGGACGCCTGCGCTCTGGAAGTGGAGCTGGACGGCGAGCGCATCCCGGTCGCCCTGCCCGAGGTCGATGTATTCGACCCGGCCCGCATCGCCGACGAGGCTCCGCTGCCCGCCACCACCGGCCAGGCCGACGCCAGCGTGCCGCTGGTCAGGCTGGCCGTGGCCCGCTCTGGCGACAAGGGCAACCACAGCAACATCGGCGTGATGGCGAGAAGGCCCGAGTACCTGCCGTGGATCGCCGAGGCGCTGGGCAAGGAGGCGGTGGTGGACTGGATGAGCCACGTGCTCGACCCGCAGGTCGGCCGCGTCGAGCGCTGGTATCTGCCGGGCAGCCACAGCCTCAATTTCCTGCTGGAGAACGCCCTGGGCGGCGGCGGCGTGGCCAGCCTGCGCATCGACCCGCAGGGCAAGGCCTTCGCCCAGCAGTTGCTGGAATTCCCGGTGCCGGTGCCGCAGGCCCTGGCCGATCGGCTGTAGCGGCAACCCCTGTGGGAGCGGCCTCGGCCGCGATCGAGCCTGCACGAAGGCCGCTCCTACAAAGACCGACAAGGATAACGACAATGGCATACGACTCAGTCTTCAAACCCGGCCTGTTCGCCGGCCAGACCATCCTGGTCACCGGCGGCGGCAGCGGCATCGGCCGCTGCGTGGCCCACGAGCTGGCCCACCTGGGCGCCCACGTGGTGCTGGTCGGGCGCAAGCCGGAGAAGCTGGAGAAGACCGCCGGCGAGATCGCCGAGGACGGCGGCAGCGTCAGCTTCGCCGCCTGCGACATCCGCGAGGAAGAGGCGGTGAAGGCCATGGTCGCCGGTGTGCTGGCCGAGCGCGGGCGCATCCATCACCTGGTCAACAACGCCGGCGGCCAGTTCCCCGCCCCGCTCGTCTCGATCAACCAGAAAGGCTTCGAGACCGTGGTGCGCACCAACCTGGTCGGCGGCTTCCTGGTGGCCCGCGAAGTCTTCACCCAGTGCATGGGCAAGCACGGCGGCAGCATCGTCAATATGCTCGCCGACATGTGGGGCGGCATGCCCGGCATGGGCCACTCCGGCGCGGCGCGCGCGGGCATGGAGAACTTCACCAAGACCGCCGCCTACGAATGGGGCCACGCCGGCGTGCGGGTCAACGCCGTGGCGCCGGGCTGGATCGCCTCCAGCGGCATGGACACCTACCCCGAGTCGATGAAGAACATGATCCGCAACCTCAAGGACCACGTGCCGCTGCAGCGCATCGGCACCGAGTCGGAAGTGGCGGCGGCCATCGTCTTCCTGCTGTCGCCGGGGGCCAATTTCATCAGCGGCAACACCATCCGCATCGACGGCGCCGCCAGCCAGGGCACCCGTGCCTGGACGCTGGGCAAGGCCAAGACCAGCGAGTCCTACAACGGCTTCCACCGGGCCTACGTGCCCGACGTGTTCAAGGAGTAAGCGATGCCGGCGATCCAATCGGAAATCGACGTCCACGGCGACGCCTTCGCGCAGAACCGCGAGGCCATGCTGGCGGCCATCGCCAGCTTCCGCGAAGTCGAGCAGAAGGTGCTGGACAAGGCGGCGGAGGCCAAGGCCAAGTTCGACAAGCGCGGCCAGCTGCTGCCGCGCGAGCGCCTCAACCTGCTGCTCGACCCGGGCAGCCCGTTCCTCGAACTCTGCTCCCTGGCCGGCTACAAGCTGCACGACGACAAGGACGGCACCCAGGCCGGCGGCGGCATCATCGCCGGCATCGGCTACGTGGCCGGGGTGCGCTGCCTGGTCAGCGCCAGTAACAGCGCGATCAAGGGCGGCACCATCTCCCCCACCGGCCTGCGCAAGTCCCTGCGTCTGCAGCAGATCGCCGCCGAGAACCGGTTGCCCGTGATCACCCTGGCCGAGAGCGGCGGCGCCAACCTGACCTACGCCGCCGACATCTTCGTCGAGGGCGCCCGCGCCTTCGCCAACCAGGCGCGCCTGTCCGCCGCCGGCATCCCGCAGATCACCGTGGTGCATGGCTCCAGCACCGCCGGCGGCGCCTACCAGCCGGGCCTGTCCGACTACGTGGTGGTGGTGCGTGGCAAGGCCAAGATGTTCCTCGCCGGCCCGCCGCTGCTCAAGGCCGCCACCGGCGAGATCGCCACCGACGAGGAGCTGGGCGGCGCCGAGATGCACGCCCAGGTCGCCGGCACCGCCGAGTACCTGGCCGAGAACGACGCCGACGGCGTGCGCCTGGCCCGCGAGATCCTCGGCATGCTGCCGTGGAACGCCCAGCTGCCGGTGCGCGAACGACGCACCTGGCGCGAGCCGCTGTACCCGGCCCACGAGCTGCTCGGCGTGGTCCCGGCGGACGCCAAGAAACCCTACGACGTGCGCGAGATCGTCGCCCGCATCGCCGATGGCTCGGAGTTCCTCGACTTCAAGCACGAGTTCGACAGCCAGACTGTCTGCGGCCACCTGCAGATCGAAGGCCAGCCCTGCGGCCTGATCGGCAACAACGGCCCGATCACTCCGAGGGGCGCGGCCAAGGCGGCCCAGTTCATCCAGCTGTGCGAGCAGAGCAACACGCCGATCCTGTTCCTGCACAACACCACCGGCTTCATGGTCGGCACCGAGTCCGAGCAGCTGGGCGTGATCAAGCACGGCTCGAAGATGATCCAGGCGGTGGCCAACGCCACCGTGCCCAAGCTGACCATCGTGGTCGGCGGCTCCTACGGCGCGGGCAACTACGCCATGTGCGGCCGCGGCCTCGACCCGCGCTTCATCTTCGCCTGGCCCAACAGTCGCACCGCGGTGATGGGCGGCGCCCAGGCCGGCAAGGTGCTGCGCATCGTCACCGAGGAGAAACACCGCAAGGAAGGCAAGGAGGCCGACCCGAAGATGCTCGACATGCTGGAAATGGCCACCGCGCAGAAGCTCGACAGTCAGTCCACCGCGCTATACGGCACAGCCAGCCTGTGGGACGACGGCCTGATCGACCCGCGCGACACCCGCGCCCTGCTCGGCCTGCTGCTGGACATCTGCGCCGAGGCCCGGGCCCGGCCGCTCAAGGCCAGCAGCTTCGGCGTGGCTCGATTCTGACCGTAGGGCGGGTGCAACCCGCGTAACCCCGACGCGGGTTTCACCCGCCCTACAACACTTTTAAATCCCCTCTCCCTCCGGGAGAGGGAGCTAGAACGAGGAGAACAAGAAAAATGATCTTCACCCAGGAACACGAAGAACTCCGCCGCACCGTGCGCAACTTCGTCGAGCACGAGATCAACCCCCACGTCGACCAGTGGGAGAAGGACGGTCGCTTCCCCATCCACGACATCTTCAAGAAGGCCGGCGACCTCGGCCTGCTGGGCATCTCCAAGCCGGAGAAGTTCGGCGGCATGGGCCTGGACTACAGCTACTCGATCGTCGCCGCCGAGGAATTCGGCACCATCCACTGCGGCGGCATCCCCATGTCCATCGGCGTGCAGACCGACATGTGTACCCCGGCGCTGGCGCGCTTCGGCTCCGACGAACTGCGCGAGGAATTCCTCCGCCCGGCCATCGCTGGCGAGATGGTCGGCTGCATCGGCGTCTCCGAGGTCGGTGCCGGCTCCGACGTGGCCGGGCTGAAGACCAGCGCGCGCAAGGACGGCGACGACTACATCATCAACGGCAGCAAGATGTGGATCACCAACTCGCCGTCGGCCGACTTCATCTGCCTGCTGGCCAACACCAGCGACGACAAGCCCCACGTCAACAAGTCGCTGATCGTGGTGCCGATGAACAGCCCGGGCATCAGCGTCAGCCCGCACCTGGACAAGCTCGGCATGCGCAGCTCGGAAACCGCCCAGGTGTTCTTCGACAACGTGCGCGTGCCCCAGCGCAACCGCATCGGCGCCGAGGGCGCTGGCTTCATGATGCAGATGCTGCAGTTCCAGGAAGAACGCATGTTCGGCGCGGCCAACATGATCAAGGGCCTGGAACACTGCATCGACAGCACCATCGCCTACTGCAAGGAGCGCAAGACCTTCGGCCAGGCGCTGATCGACAACCAGATCATCCACTTCCGCATGGCCGAGCTGCAGAGCGAGGTCGAAGCCCTGCGCGCGCTGGTCTACCAGGCCACCGAGCTGTACGTGAACGGCAAGGACGTGACCAAGCTGGCCTCCATGGCCAAGCTCAAGGCCGGGCGCCTGGGCCGCGAGGTCAGCGATGCCTGCCTGCAGTACTGGGGCGGCATGGGCTTTATGTGGGACAACCCGGTGTCGCGCGCCTACCGCGACGTGCGCCTGGTCTCCATCGGCGGCGGCGCCGACGAGATCATGCTCGGCATCATCTGCAAGCTGATGGGCATCCTGCCCGGCAAGAAAAAGGGCTGAGGCCGTAGGGCGGGTGAAACCCGCGCCGATCACGACGCGGGTTCCACCCGCCCTACCTCAACGGAGCGATGGCGATGTCTCTACCAAACACGGAAACCCTGCTGCTGGAGCCGGCCGATGGCGTGCTCTACGTCACCCTCAATCGTCCGGACAGCCGCAACGCCATGAGCCTGGCGATGGTCGAGGAACTGCGCGCCGTGCTGCGCTCGGTGCGCACCGACCAGAGCGTGCGCGCCCTGGTGCTGCGCGGCGCCGGCGGCCACTTCTGCGCCGGTGGCGACGTCAAGGACATGGCCGGAGCCAGAGCGAAAGGTGGCGACGCCTACCGCGAACTGAACCGCGCCTTCGGCAGCCTGCTGGAAGAGGCCCAGGCCACGCCCCAGGTGCTGATCGCCGTGCTGGAAGGCGCGGTGCTCGGCGGCGGCTTCGGCCTGGCCTGCGTCTCCGACATCGCCATCGCCCACAGCCAGGCGAAATTCGGCCTGCCGGAAACCAGCCTGGGCATCCTGCCGGCGCAGATCGCGCCCTTCGTGGTCAAGCGCATCGGTCTGACCCAGACCCGCCGCCTGGCCCTCACCGCCGCCCGCTTCGACGGCGCCGAGGCCCTGCGCCTGGGCCTGGTGCATTTCAGCGAGGCCGATGACCAGGCCGTGGTCGACCGCCTCGCCGAGTGCCTGCGGCAGGTGCGCCAGTGCGCGCCGGGGGCCAACGCGGCAACCAAGGCGCTGCTGCTGGCCACCGAGCATGAAGTGCTCGGCAACCTGCTCGACCACGCCGCCGGCCTGTTCGCCGAGGCGGTGCTGGGCGAGGAAGGCGTGGAAGGCACCATGGCCTTCGTGCAGAAGCGCAAGCCCAAGTGGGCTGAGTGAGATCAACGCCCTCTCCCTCCGGGAGAGGGCTGGGGTGAGGGGAACACGGGCAGCTCGGAGCAGCCTGAAACACCCTCACCCCTGGCCCCTCTCCCAGAGGGAGAGGGGAACAGCATCCAGGAGCCAGAGAACCATGCCCGCCTTCAACAAGATCCTGATCGCCAACCGTGGCGAGATCGCCTGCCGGGTGATGCGCACCGCGCAGAACCTCGGCTACCGCACCGTGGCGGTGTACTCCGAGGCCGACGCCGGCGCGCGCCACGTGCAACTAGCCGACGAGGCGGTGTGCATCGGCCCGGCCCAGGTCAACCAGTCCTATCTGGTGATCGACGCCATCCTCGAAGCGGCGCGCAAGACCGGCGCCGACGCCATCCACCCCGGCTACGGCTTCCTCTCCGAGAACGCCGAGTTCGCCCGCGCCTGCGAGGCGGCCGGCATCGTCTTCATCGGCCCGACCGTGGAAGCCATCCACCTGATGGGCAGCAAGCGCCTGTCGAAGATCGCCATGCTCGAAGCCGGCGTGCCCTGCATCCCCGGCTACGAGGGCGCGGCCCAGGACGACGAGACCCTGGCCCGCGAGGCCGAGCGCATCGGCTACCCGCTGATGATCAAGGCCAGCGCCGGCGGCGGCGGCCGCGGCATGCGCCTGGTGCAGGACGCTTCCGAACTGGCCGCGCAGATCCGCACCGCCCGCTCCGAGGCACAGAACGCCTTCGGCTCCGGCGAGCTGATCCTGGAAAAGGCGGTGATCCAGCCGCGCCACGTGGAAATCCAGGTGTTCGGCGACACCCACGGCAACATCGTCTACCTGGGCGAACGCGACTGCTCGGTGCAGCGCCGCCACCAGAAGGTGGTGGAGGAAGCGCCCTGCCCGGTGATGACGCCCGAGCTGCGCCGGGCCATGGGCGAGGCGGCGGTCAAGGCGGCGGCGCGGGTCGAGTACATCGGCGCCGGCACCGTGGAGTTCCTGCTGGACGGCTCCGGCGCCTTCTACTTCCTGGAGATGAACACCCGCCTGCAGGTGGAGCACCCGGTCACCGAGCTGATCACCGGCCAGGACCTGGTGGCCTGGCAGATTCGCGTCGCCGAAGGCCAGCCGCTGCCGCTCGGGCAGGAGGACATCCGCCTGGAAGGCCACGCCATCGAGGTGCGCCTGTACGCCGAGGACTCGGCCAACGGCTTCCTGCCCCAAACCGGCGATGTGCTGCGCTGGGAGCCGGCCCTGCTGGATGGCATCCGCGTCGATCACGGCCTGGTCGAGGGCCAGGCCGTGACGCCCTTCTACGATCCGATGCTGGCCAAGGTGATCGCCTACGGCGCCACCCGCGACGAGGCCCGGCGCAAGCTGGTGCGCGCCGTGGAGGACTGCGTGCTGCTGGGCGTCAACGGCAACCAGCGCTTCCTCGCCAACCTGCTGGCCCACCCCGAATTCGCCTCCGGCAACGCCACCACCGCCTTCATCGCCGAGCACTTCGCCGACGACCCGAGCCTGAGCCCGCAGGCCCCGGCCGCGTCCGAACTGGCCGCCGCCTGCGCCCTGCTCTACCAGGCCAGCGCCGACGCCCGCGCCCATCAGCCGGGCCTGTCCGGCTGGCGCAACAGCGGCGGCGCGCCCTGGCGCTTCGTCCTCAAGCAGGGCGAGCACCAGCACGCGGTGGAGCTGCAGGTGCTGGAGGCCGGCACCCAGCCAAGGCTGCGCGCGCAGGTCGGCGAGCAGTCGGTCGAGCTGCGCCTGCTGGCCGCCGACGGCCGCTGGGCCACCCTGGAACTGGACGGCGTGCGCCGCCGCCTGGCCTACCACCGGGACGGCGAGCGGGTCTGGCTGTACGGCCGTGGCGGCAACCTGGAATTCGTCGACGTCACCCATGCCCCGGCCGGCGGGCAGAACGCCGCCGGCACTGGCACGATCAAGGCGCCGATGGACGGCGCCATCGTCGAGGTGCTGGTGGCCGAGGGCGAGCAGGTCAGCAAGGGCCAGCTGCTGGTGGTGCTGGAGGCGATGAAGATGGAGCACCCGCTCAAGGCCGGCATGGACGGCGTGATCCGCCGCGTCCAGGTCAGCCAGGGCGACCAGGTGAAAAGCCGCC